>CAZMNK010000001.1:0-31532 GCA_964567625.1 uncultured Enterobacterales bacterium
GGACCTGGCTGTGGGTGGGGCTGTTGGGGCTGTTGCGTCGCCGAGGCGGGTCCAGAGCTGCCTAGGGTGAGGCCCCCAGGTGCGGTCGGCCGAGGAGCCGCTTGCACCGGGTGAGGCCCTCTTCGGTGCGCATGCCCTGGCAGAGCCACCTGGCGTGTGTGGGCTGTTGAAAGGCCAGCCGGGTGATCAGCAGGTCGTGGCTGCTGTCGTCCAGGTCAGCCGTGGCGGCCTTGAAGGCGGCAGGATTCCCGAGCAGGTCACTGGCCTGTGTCAGTCGACAGTCCTCCCGAGCTGTCGGGTCCCGGAGGCGGTCGCAGTCGGCCAGGGTCTGGGGCTCGCTCCCCGAGCAGGCCAGTGCTGCCCAGAGGAGGATCATCGGCTCACCTGTTGGACGCCCTGGGCGGTGAACCACTCTGCAGCCCGGTCCCCCAGGTCTCCCTGGAGCACGATCATGTTCCCCTCGACCTTGGCCCCGCATCCCAGGGCTCTTCGTGCGGCCTGGGTCCAGGCCTCCAGGTCTTCGTCGGGAAGGTGGCGGATCAAGGTGACAGTGTGACCCTTTCGGCCCTTGCGCGAGGTCTGGATCGCGATCCGTCGAGGGGCCCGGGGCCTGGCAGGTGAGACCGTCTTCTCCGGTGGGGGTGCTGGCTCGTCAGAGGGTTCGGAAGCCTCCAGGCCCGCCTGGATCAGCAGGTCCCCCAGTCCGCCAAGTCCGGGACTGTTGGGGGGTGTCTGGGCGCGGTCCTTCTTCTTCTTCTTCTTGCCCATTTCCTCAGTGTCCTCTCTCGATCTCAACCATGCCCAGGTGGCGCCACTTGCCGCCCTCTTCCTGGAGTTTGACCCGGGCGAGACCGGGCTCGGTGTGCCCTGGGGTGCGGGACTCGAGCGCCCCGATGCGAAACAATTCCTGGATGAATCCTTCTCCAAGGGTGAATCCCGCAGCGCGAGTCTCGGCAAGAGCCTGTTGCCAGGTGCGTTCGCCGTCCAGGCGGCTCAGGAGCTGCCAGATGTCCCCGGGCACCGCGGCCTCGTCGTAGGGGGAGTAGCTGTACATCCAGCCACCATCGACTTCGACCTGCCACTTCATCAGGCTGGCCCCGAGCACGTCGGGCATCGGGGGGTGTCGGCCAGCGTTCCTCTGGCTGAGCGTCTTTCGCCTCGCCACCAGGGAGAGGTCCTCGACCAGGTTGTCGAGATCCAGCCTGGGCAGCCGCTCGGCACATGCGAGGAACCAGGACTCCCAGATCTCGGGACGCGACCCGTCCGCTGGCGCATTGCCCTCGTTCACCAGGGCCTCGGCCAGCAGGTGCCCGGCCCGGGCGAGGACGTCCCGCAGGCCCTCCCAGAGCCCTTGTCCGACCATGCCTTCTTCGTGCTTGCAGAACCAGGTCCGACAGACCTGGTTGCGATCCTCCCAGATCCCACAGGCAAGCTCTCCCCCGACCCAGTAGGGACAGCGCAGGTGCAGGGTGTGTCCGAAGCCATCTGGGCCCACTTCGCTGTATTGATCGAGCCAGTCATCCGTGGGCTGGATGCCCATGGGGACAACGCTGGCGCCCTTTTGGAGCAGTTTCCGGACGGCCTGGGCTCCAGGCCCCCCCCGGTGGAGCACGCGGCCCACCGAGAAGTTGTGCAGGCGGGGAAAGAAGGTGCAGCAGCGGGTCTCGCTGGGAAAGACCTCCCGGTGGGGGTGGGGGCGAGCCATGACGCAGTCGTTGCAGTTGGCGACGCTCTCCTGGGGCCACTGGATGGATTGCAGCTCTGGGACCAGGGCGTGGAAGGCCGGCGGCATTCCGGCCAGGGATCCGTGTTCCTTGTTGTTCAGCGCCACAGCAGGTCTCGGTCCACGTGGTCCGGGGTGGGGCAGCCCGCCAGTGCCAGTGCCTGGTCCAGTTCGGAGCGCAGGATCTCCAGCACGTGGGCTGCACCTCCGGTCCCGCGGGCCGCCAGTCCCCAGAGCACGGGGCGCCCCACCAGCACGGCCCGGGCACCCAGGGCCAGGGCCTTGAGCACGTCTGTGCCCCGTCGAACGCCGCCATCCACGTAGACCTCGCCGATGGCGTCGACCACCGCGGGAAGAGCATCCAGGGTGGCCACGGCCCCATCCAGTTGTCGACCACCGTGGTTGCTCACCACCACCGCCGCGGCGCCGTGCTCCACGGCCATGCGGGCATCGTCGGGGCGCAGGATGCCCTTGATCACGACGGGCAACCCCGTCAGGGAACACAACCAGTCCACGTCCTTCCAGGTCAGGGAGGGGTCCAGCTGGCTGGCCACGTAGGCGGTCAGCCCGGAGACCTGGGCATCGGCTGTCAGGGCTTCCTTGCCGGTGCCCGCCACGTTGGCCAGGGTCAGTCCAGCAGGCAGGTGGAAGCGGTTTCGCACGTCGGCTTCCCGGGTTCCCATCACCGGGCCGTCCACGGTCAGGACCAGGGCTTTGCACCCGGCCGCAGCGGCTCGTTCCACCAGGGAACGAGAGAGACCGCGGTCCCGGTAGACATAGAGCTGGAACCAGACCGGTGAACTGGCTGCGGCGCAGACATCCTCGATCCGGCGGTTGGACAGGGTGCTCAGGCACATCACCGTGCCAGCCTGGCCCGCAGCCCGGACGGTGGCCACCTCGCCCTCCGGGTGGGCCAGTCCATGAAAGGCTGTGGGGGCGATGAGCACGGGCAGGGCGATCTCCTGGCCGAGGACCCGGGTGCCGGTGGATCGCTCTGACACGTCTCTCAGGACCTTCCACGCCAGCTTGACCCGGGAAAAGGCAGCCACGTTGTCCCGCAGGGTCGTCTCGTCGAGGGCTCCGGAAGCGTAGTAGTCCCAGGCCATTTCCGAGAGGGCTGAGCGTGCTGCTTCTCGGTACTCGGACAGGTTGATCGGGTCGGGCATGACCTCCCCTCACCTGTCCTGGCCCGCGCTTCAAGCCTCTTTGCGTCTCCTGTCGATCTCCGGGGGGCTGATCACTGGAGCCGAAGCAGGGCCAGGGCGTAGAGTTGGTGGGGATCCATGACCCAGTGTTCCAGGACCAGTCCGCTGCCCTGGGCCCGGTCTTCCAGGGACCGGCTGGTGTACTTGCAGTTCAGTGCGGTTCGGAGTTCCTGACCGATCTTCATGTTGAGTGCCAGGTCAGCGGCAACAATCCGCACCTTGTGGGCCTCCAGGGCCCGCAGTCGCATTTCGATCCACTGTTGTTCCGGGTCGTAGAAGGCCCGGTGCTGGTAGCGATCCAGGTCGAAGTCGGCCCCGAACCGGTCGTTGATGACCTGGAGGATGTTCTTGTTGAAGGTGGAGGTGAGGCCCTCTCGGTCGTTGTAGGCGGCCTCCATCAGACCCGGGTCCTTGACCAGGTCCACCCCGACCAGGAAGGCATCTCCGGGCTCCATGACCTCTGCCACCATGGTCAGGAAGCCGGGGACCTGGTCCGGGTGCACGGTTCCCAGGGTCCCGGACAACATCAGGATCAGGCGTTGCCCCCCGGGGCCCAGGCGGTAGACCTCGTCCAGGAAGTTGGCCTGGACTGTCTGGAATTCAATTCCGGGGTAGGAGCGTCGCAGCCGGCCGGCCGAGTCCTCCAGGCTGGTGGCGTGGATGTCCAGCAGGGTGCAGGTCTCTGGCAGGCCGCGTGGGATGAGCCCATCCAGCAGGACCCGTAGTTTCTTCGCGGTGCCGGAACCGAGTTCGACCAGGTGACGGGGCTTCAGACTGTCGAGCAGGGAGGGCGCCCAGGCTTGAAGGATGTGCCTCTCGGTTCGGTCCAGGTAGTACTCGGGAAGCGTGGTGATTCCCTGGAAGAGCGCACTGCCGTGGTCATCGTAGAAGTATCTGGTGGGCAACTCGGGCAAGGGCCGACAGAGGTTCTCCCGCAACTCGGCGATCTCGGAGGTGTCGGGAAGGGCGTTCTCCATGCTCCCAGGGTCTCCCAGGAACCTTGACACGTCAAGAGATACTAGAGTCTCTGGCCCTATTGGATGGCGCTGACCGTGAAGCCCTGCACCAACTGACCAGACATCTGCCGCTGGAAGTAGACGACTCCCAGTGCCACCTGCTTGAAGCGCGTCTGGATGCCGACCCATCGTTTGAACTCGTGGCCGAACCCCCAGATCTCGGCCGTGTCCCAGTCGACCCGGCGTTCCGGGTTGGCCACGCCGGCCACTGCGATTCCTGCCACTGCGTGAAACTGGCGGGGACCGCCGGCGACCTGGAGAGGCACATCAAACCCGAAGCTCCCAGGGAGGGAGAAGTCCTCGAGCTCATAGCGGTTGCGCCAGCCATCGATTCCGATCTCCAGTCCCCACCACTCGTGGTGAAGACCGCCAAAGACGCCGGCTCGAACCTGGTGGCCTCGCTTTTCACGGCCGATGGTCCAGTCCGCATGGACGCGAAGAGCCCCGAGGAACCAGCCCCCTGGCTGGCTGGCCTTGACCCCGGCGGATCCCCCAAAGGCCAGGAAAAAGGGCTCGTCCAGGTCCTGGACCACTCCGGCGATGCCCACATCGGGGGTGGCGAAGGTCTTGATCTTCCACCCGGTGGCTGCCTGTTGGGGCGATAGTGTGGCCGAACTCGCGGTGTTGTCGCCTTTGACTTCCTGGGTCATCGCGACAGTGGTTAGGAGCATGGACAACAACATCGAGTTCCCACCGTATCCAATATTGGCGGGGGAGGTTCCGGGTGCCCCTCAAGCTGGTCAATCTGTGTGGATGGACGATCGCTCTGATCTGTGCCATCGGTTGGTTCTGGCAGTTCGTTCGAACCCAGGAGGGCCTTGAACTCCAGGCCAAGGCGAAACGGAAGCTCAACCAACTCACCAAGGCGTTGCGGGAGACTCAGGATGAGCGCGACGAGGCCCTGCAACGGATCCAGGAGCGCGATTTCTACAACAAGAAGTTCGGCCACGAGCCGATGGTGAGGGACGTGATTCCCGTCATCGACGACTTCGAGCGAGCCCTGAGCCCTGAGATGGCGGGGAGCTTCAAGGGACTGCTTCATGGGGTCAAGCTGATTCGCACCCAGGTGCTGGACATCCTCAGGCGTCACGGGGTCACCAGCTTTGAAGCCGAGGGAGAGGACTTTGATCCCAAGAAGCACGAAGCCGTCGACAAGGTCGCCACGAACAACTACCTCCCGGGCAAGATCCTGAAGCAGGCGGGTCCCGGGTACATGCTCCATGATCGGCTCCTTCGGGCTGCCCAGGTGACGGTGGCGATCTCTCCTCTTGGAGGCCCGGATCCGACCGAGGAGGCCGAGAAGGAGTGATCGGAGACGGCCGCTCCCCGGTGTCGCTGAAGCTGGAACCGAGGGCCGTGAAGGCAGCGCTTCAGGCCCATGTGCGCGAGGACCTGCCGGCACTTCCGGGTCAGTCCAACCATCTTCGGGCCGGCGTACTGGTACCGCTGGCCTGGGACCCGGAGCCGATCTGCTGGCTGACCCTCCGTGTCTCCAGCCTGCGAAATCACGCCGGAGAGATCTGTTTTCCAGGAGGTCGGCCCGAACCCGAAGATGGGGACCTGGAGGCCACGGCCTGCAGGGAGGCGAAAGAAGAGCTCGGGGTGTCGATCCTGGACATGATGGGGCGACTCTCCTCGATGCCGCTCTACACCAGTGACTTCCGCCTGGAGTCCTTTGTGGCCCGGGTGGACCCCGCGGTGCAGATCCCGGATCCGGCGGAGGTCGAACGGGTCCTGCCTGTCCACCTGTTGGAGGTCTTGAGCTGGCCGAAGATCGATGCCATCCCCTATGACTGGAATGGGCGCAGGAGCCTGTCCCCGGTGTTTGTGCTCGACGGCGACCGGATGTACGGCGGCACCGCCCATGTCTTCCTGGAGTTGCTCCAGGTTCTGGCGCCGGTGGCGGGGCTGCCAATGCCTCCACTGGTGACAGGACGGTTCGCCTGGGAGGACATCCTGGAGGGCCCGACGCCTTGTTGAACTGTACTCAGGTCCGGGTCCCGCCTGGGGGAAGTCAGACGCACCAGTGGGTCATGCCCGCTACTGGGTGCCGACGAAGACCTGGGTGAAGAACCAGGAGTCCTGGTCGTCCTGCGCGACACCGACCCCTGCCAGGCTCCAGTCCTTGTGAAGCAGGTTCTCGTCGTGATCGGGACTGTTCCGCCAGTAGTCCAGGACGGCCTCTACGGCTTCCTCCTGGGTGTCGGCTCCGGTGATCCTGCCCACGTTTTCGCCCACGTTTGAGACATCGTCGAGCTGGTCCATGATGTCCTGGGCCCGGGCTTCGAACCCATCGTGACCCACGGTGACGTTGCCCTGGGCCATGTCTTCACTGTGGGTCCGGGCCACAGCCCCCACGAGATCCTCGAAGAGCGTTGGGTCCAGGCCCTCGTCCAACCGGTAGTCGTTGACCTGGTCATGGACTTCGAGTTCGGAAGGCTGGGCCTCGTATTCCCCGGGGGCTGCCAGGTTGGCGCCCTCGGATCCGCTCGCGGGACCAAAATCGCCTTCTGGGGCGCATCCCCAGAGCCCCAGGAAAAGCCCCAGGAGGAAGAAACAAGAAGCCCGCGTTTCGCACCAGAGTTTCACGATGGCACCAATATACCCCGGTGAGGGAGCCCCCTGGCCGGCTTTCTTCCTGCCATCAGGACCGAGATCCGGGGGATGACCCGGGGGCCCACTGGGCCAGAGAGGGGATCTCACATTGGGCCAGTTGCTGGAGAAGCACCTCTCCATCGGTCTCGACGATCACCAGTTCCCGGTGGATCGGTCTGATGAAGCCTTCCCTGGAGGCGTGGGCATACCAGGCGACGAGGTGATCCCAGAAGCCCCTGTGGTTCAACAAGCCGACCGGTTTGTCCTGGTAGTTGAGCTGGGCCAACGAGGTGGCCTCGGCGATCTCCTCCAGGGTGCCGTAGCCCCCGGGGAGGGCAACGAAGGCGTCGGCCAGTGCGGCCATGCGGTGCTTGCGGGCACCCATGTCGGAGACGACCTCCAGCCGGGTCACTCCGGTGTGGCCGACCTCCAGCTCCATCAGCTTTTCGGGGATGATGCCGATCACCTCGCCACCGCCCTCGAGCACGGCGTCGGCCAGGGCCCCCATCAGGCCGATCCTGCCACCGCCATAGACCAGGCTCAGCTTCCGGTCGGCGAGCAGGCGCCCGAACTGACGGGCAGCATCGAAGTAGTGTGCGGGGACATCGTCGCTGGAGGCGCAGTAGACAGCGATGCGGTTCAGGGTTCGCATCGCCTCCCTTTATCGTTGTTCTGTCAGTCCTCGAAGTCCTCGTCGGCAAACGTCACGGGCATGGCCAGGGGGGGGCCAGCGTCTGTGAGCGCGTCTTCTTCCTCGGGCTCGTCTTCCCAGCCCGCGTCGAAACCAGGCTCGGGCTCCCAGGAGGCCAGGTCCACGGACTCGTACTCCTCGGTCGGAACCCAGTAGCCTTCCTGCCACGCATTGCCGTCGAACCACCCGGGGACCCACACGGCCCCGGCCTGTGCCTGGATGGGCTCCCAGTACCCGGAGTGGTAGATCCCCTCGCCGTCGTAGTACGAGGAGATCCATCGGTGGCCGGTGCGTTGGGCCGGTCGCCAGAAGCCCTCGACCCACTCTTCGCCGTCGAAGAAGCCAGCCTCCCAGGTCATGCCCTGGGGGGGTTCTCCAGCGGGTACCCAGTGCCCACGGACGGCGACGCCGTCGTCCAGGTAGTAGCCCTCGACCCACTCCCAGTCTCCGTCCTGGCGCTCTTCGGGACGGTAGTAGCCCTCGACGTAGTTCTCCCCCTCCCACCAGCCGGGAACGTAGAGGTAGGAGACGCTGGCGTAGACCACGGGACGGGTCGCTACAGGTCGCCAGTGTCCAGGGTGCCAGACAGGCCCCACGTGGAATCCCGGGACCCAGGTCCAGCCAGGGCGGGCGGGAGGGGCCCAGTCCATGGTCCAGGCCGCGACCGTGAAGGGGAACAGGACGATGCGGAGCGTGGCGTGCTGCCAGCGAAAGAAGGGGTGGATCCACCACCGGCTGTAGTAGGGGCGGTAGGGCCGGAAGCGCGGAGGGGGGTGAGCCGCCCGGGCGTGGCGGGTCAGCCTGTGGCTCCGGGGTCGCGCATAGCGGTGATCCCGGGTCCGGTGGAGAGGAACTCCTGCCTTTTTCCGGGGGTCATAGGACCGCTTGGTGGCCTTGGGCTTGCTGGCGATCTCAGGACGCTTGTGGGTCGCGACGGACCTGGGGCCCGGGTTGGGGGCCTTGCGGGGTTCCTTCTTCTGGACGTTGGACCGGTTGTTGGCCTGGTCGACGGATGCGGGTCCGTTGTTTCCGTTGGTCTGGGAGCGGGTCTCCTGCTTGTCTTTTGCAGGCTTGTCCTTGTCTTTTGCAGGCTTGTCCTTGTCCTTGTCCTTGCTCCCGCTCTTCTTTTTGTCACTGTCCTTCTTCTTGCCCTTGTCCTTGTCCTTTGCGGGCTTGTCCTTCTTCTTGTCCTTGTCCTTGTCCTTGTCCTTCGCAGGTTTGTCCTTCTTCTTGTCCTTGTCTTTGCTCCCGCTCTTCTTTTTGTCACTGTCCTTCTTCTTTTCCTTCTGCGCGGTGCCAGGGCTTTCCCCCACGCTCGCATCGGCCACGTTGTGGACTGGCAGAGTGAGGAGGCCTGCAAGGAAGGCCCAGTGAAGAGGGGAGATGCGTGACATGAATCCTCCTGTCCCGGCGCGCGCCGGCGATGCTACCCCAGGCCCCGGGTCGGTGGTGTTTGCAAACCGACCTGGAGCTGGAAGAGAGGTGGAAATTGGCGTATCAGCGAGATCGTGACATCACTCGAGAGATCCCTGGCTATCGCAGAATGCTGGCTTTCCTGACGCCAGACCGGGACGCGGCCACGGTGACGTTCACCCAGACCCTGGACCTCACCGAGACCCTCCCCTGGCTCCGAGAGCGCAGCGAGGAGTGGGGCACGAAGGTGAGCCTCTTGACGGTCTTTGTGACCGCCGTCGGCCGGTTGATGCACGAGCGGCCCACGCTCAACCGATATGTGACGGGGACCCGCTTCTGGCAGAGGGACGGGGTCTCGGTCAGCATTTCGGCCAAGAAGGCCCTGCGGCACGGGGCCAAGGTCGTGCTGCTCAAGCTGCCTGTCGCCCCGGGAGAGGGGGTTCGGGAGGTGGCCGGAAACCTGGCTGCTGCGGTGGGCGAGGGGCGTGGCTCCGAGGACCTCCGGGTGGAAAAGGAGGTCGACCTGTTCCTGAAGCTGCCGGCGCTGTGTCTGCGCTGGGCCCTGAAGCTCGTGTTCTGGCTGGACCGGCGCCACTGGTTGCCCGGGTTCTTCGTGGACCCGGACCCCATGTTCACCTCGATGGTGGTGGCGAACCTGGGAAGCGTGGGACTGGATGCTGCCCACCATCACCTCTACGAGTATGGAAACTGCCCTTTCTTTGCTGCGATCGGGCGGATCCAGGAGACGCCCATGGTGCTGGACGGGGCGTTGTGCACCCGCACCACCGTCGAGGTGAAGTACACCTTTGATGAGCGGGTCGAGGACGGGCTGGCCTGCGCCATCGCGCTGGGGGGATTGAAGGACCTGGTGGAACACCCGGATCGCTTTGCTGGTCCTTTGTCGGACCTGGGGGACCGTCCGCCGGCCAGGGTCTGAGGGATGGGTCGGGCGCATGGGCGCAGCAAGGGACGTCGCTCTCGCCTCCATTATTCAAGCCTTGATGAAACAGTCCGGGAGGTTTCCGGATTCCGGTCGGAATCTGGTACTGAACGGGTGTACAGATGACCATGGCCGAGGTGCCCCTCTACCATCCCCTGAGTCGCGCCCAGGTCGTCCTGGCGCAGGCCCTGGTGGGCAGCCGGCGTTGGCAGTGGCCAGGCACCCTGGCCCTGGAGCCTCGTGGGGGGATCCGGGAGGTCCGGCGGGGCCAGCAACTCAAGGGAAAGGAAGTGCCCTACCTGTCCCACCCGACGGTTGCAGGACACCTGTTGGACATGCTGGACACCGCCTGCGGAAGCACTGTGCGCTGGTCTGTGGGCCGGGACGAGGGGCCGGCCTGCTGGTGCATCCTGGAGGCCCGGGGCCGCCGGCGGGTCTTCACGGGGACCTGTCTTGGCGAGGCGGTGGGGCGGGCGGTTCTTGCCCGGTGGGGCAGGCTGGGTGGGTGATCACCGCCGTTGCCCGGTAGACTGGGAGCATGAGTGTGATGATCTGGGTCCTGTGGGGGGTGCTTTCGTGGGTCGGGTGCGTACAATCGCCTGACCCGCCACAGGGGGGAAATTCGCCGACGACCAGTACTCTCCCCGACACCTCGGACACCGACTCCCCGACGGAGCCCGAACCGGTGGTCACGGAGGAGACGGTTCCGGACCATGAGTTGGAAGACGGGTGGATCTTCTCCCTGGAGACGATCCACGAGATCGAGATCACCCTGTCCCAGGAGTCCATCGAAGGCCTCAACCTCGATCCGTACACCTACGTTCTAGGGTCCGTCACCTTTGATGGTGAAGTGCTCGAGGACACCGGAGTGCGGCTGCGGGGCAAGATCGGGTCCTTCCGCCCTCTGAGCGGCAAGCCGAAATTCAAGATCGACTTCAACCAGTTCATCGAGGACCAGCGCTTCTGGGGACTGGAGACCCTGGCCCTGAACAACGAGGTGGTGGACTACAGCTACCTCAAGGAGCCCCTGGCCTATGCCCTCTTCGAGGCAGTGGGCGTCCCGGCCTCCCGCACGGGCTTTGCCGAGGTCACGGTCAATGGGGAGGCCTACGGTCTCTATGTGCTGATCGAGGTGCCCGACGACCGTTTCTTGCGGCGTGCCTACGAGCAGCCAGACGGAAATCTCTATGACGGGAAGTACGTCTGGTATGGAGGCTACAACTACACCCTGCTGGACTTTGCCTCGGGGGTCGATGATCTCTACCAGCTCGAAGAGGGCACAGACGTGGGCAACACGGACATCTCCGAGGTGTCCAACTCCCTGTACATCCACTGGCAGCAGACGAGCTTCTACGAGAGCATGGGGCTGTTGCTGAACTGGGACGAGTTTCTGCATGAGTTGGCTGTCGAGCAGTGGATCGGCCAGAACGATGGCTACTGCCTGAACCAGAACAACTACCGGGTGTATTTCGACCCGAGTACCGGGAAAGCAGACATCATTCCCTGGGATTTTGACTACTCCTTCCTCTACGACTCGCAGTGGGGGATGGACTGGATCCACCCCAGGGGAAAACTGTGTGCTGCCTGCCGCTACGACCCCACCTGTGTCGATGGCTGGAAGAGTGCGATGACGGACGTGATCGCCGCTGTCGAGACCCGGGACCTGGTTGGCCTGTTCGACGACATGCAGGAGCTCATCGAGGAAGCTGCCTACAACGATCCTCGCCGCGAGGCGAATTGGGGCAGCGTGGTCGCCGAGCAGGACAGAGTCCGGTCCTGGCTGACGAACCGGAGTGGTGAGATGAGCCAGGAGTGGGGCCTGTGATCGGGCTGGTCGCCCTGCTGGCTTGCCAGGGGCCTATGGACCCCCTGGTCTTCCTGGACTCCGGGGACAGTGATCCCACGGCGATTGACAGCAGTGACACGGCCTCGATGGTGGAGACCGGGGACAGCTCTGGCAGCACGATCACGGACACCGAGCCCCCGGTGCCCCTGGAGCTCTGCGTCAACGAGTTCATGCCCGACAACCAGGCCGCGCTGGTGCTGGACGATGACACCACCCCGGACTGGTTGGAGTTGCACAACCCCGGCGAGACCGATGTGCACCTGGCGGGATGGAGCCTGACGGACGATTCCGAGGAACAGGACAAGCACGCCATTCACAGCAGCCTCTGGCTGGAGGCCGGGGGTTTCCTGGTGTTCTACGCCGATGATGCGACGGACCTGGGGCCGGAACACCTGTCCTTTCGGCTGGGCAGCGAGGGCGGCACCGTGGGGTTGTTTGCGCCGGATGGGCGCGGTCAACTGGTCCGCCACGGGGCTGTCGACGCGGACTTCTCGGTCCACAGGGTTCCAGACTGCTGCACCGGAGAAGACTGCCTGGGGTTCGATTTCCGGGGCACGCCCGGCACCACCAATGACCCCCCGGTTCCGGTGGAACAGACCCTCCTGTCCCTGGAAGACACCTGGCGCTACTACGACACCGGGGACCCCCCGTTGACGGAATGGAAGCGCCCCGACTTTGACGACAGTTCCTGGGCTGAGGGGGTGGCACCCCTGGGGGCGGGCGACAGCCACATCACGACGACCATCGACATCGGGCCCGAAGGGGACCGTCGACCGACCCTCTACTTCCGCCACACCTTCGAGGTGGAGGATCCGGAGAAGGTCCATTCATTGACCCTCCAGCTGGTGGTCGATGACGCGGCCCTCATCTGGCTCAACGAGACCGATGTGGTGCGCTCGAACTTTGTCGAGGGTCAGGAGGTGAACTCCAGCACCTGGGCGGCCAGCGCGATCGGCGACACTGCGGAGTACCTGCCGGTGGGGTGGAGCATCGATCCGTCCGTGCTGGTGGCGGGCACGAACATCCTGGCGGTGGAGGTGCACCAGCACGCCCCCACGAGCAGTGACCTGACCTTTGATCTCGGGGTGGTGGTCGAGGTGCTCGAGTAGACGGGCTCAGGGCGGGATCGTCACGAACTCCCGCTCGGGCAACAACAGGGCGGTCAGCCCCCCACCCCGGCCAGCGCCGGTGTCGATGGCCACCGTGTGCCCCAGGTCCACGGGTTCTTGCAGGGGCACGTGCCCCATGATCACCGGGCGATCCAGCGCCGGGACGTCCTCGGGGTGGGTCTTGGTCCACAACAGCGGCAGAGGATTGGTGGTCGCCAGGAAGGGCAGGGCCTCGGAAACCACCATCCAGGGCTGGATGAGCTGGGGTGGGATTCCCGCGTGCACGATCCACCAGTGCTCTCCTGCGACCTCCAGGTCCAGCACGATGGCCAGGCCCTCCAACAGTGCCCGGTGGGCCTGGGGCACGCGGTGGGCCTCGGCATCGATCCGCGGCCCGCGAACGCCGTAGGAGGCCAGGGTTGCGGCGCCGCCCATCGCATCGGACAGCGCGAAGGGGTCAAATCCCTCTCCTCGGGCCCACCGGAGAAACCAGCAGTCGTGGTTTCCCAGGACGCCACGAGCGGTTCGCCCGACCAGGAGATCCAGCACCCCTCGGCTGTCGGGGCCCCGGTCCACGAGGTCGCCGGCGCACAGGATCTCCCGGTCGTCGAGCCTGTCCAGGAGCTGCGCCAGCTGATCGGCGCTGCCATGGATGTCCCCGATCACCGCCGCCCGTCCGGGACACCGGTGGTGCTGCACGGGCTCGAGGACGTCAATCACGGGGCTGGCTTCTCAGGGCTTGTTGCCCAGAATGCCCTCGATTCGGGCCATGACGCTGTCGTCCAGCTGTTCTCGGACCTTCAGGGCACCCAGGTTCTCGGTGACCTGTTCAGGCCGGGATGCCCCGGTGATCACCGTGCTGACCCAGGGACACATCGAGGTCCAGGCAAGGGCCAGTTGGGCCCGGGTGCAGCCCAGGTCATCTGCGACGGCCTTGAGCTGGCGGACCTTGTCCAGGCGCTCCTCGGAGAAGCTCTTCTTGAGCCATTCCAGCCCGGGCATCTCTGCCCGGCTTCCCGCCGGAAAGCCGTCGTCGTACTTGCCGGTCAGCAGTCCTGAGAGGAGGGGGCTCCAGGTGGTGGTTCCGAGCCCATGACGCTCGTAGTGGGGAAGCAGCTCGCGCTCGACCCGCTCTCGCTTGAACATGTTGTACTGGGGCTGCTCCATGGTGGGCTTGACGAAACCCCCGGCCTCGCAGGTGTCATAGGCGGCCTGCAACTGCTCGGCGGTCCACTCGCTGGTGCCCCAGTACAGCACCTTGCCCTGGCGCACCAGGGTGTCCATGGCGTGACAGGTCTCGGCGATCGGGGTGTCCGGGTCGGCACGGTGGCAGAAGTAGAGGTCCAGGGTGTCGACCTGGAGCCGACGCAAGGCGGCGTGACAGGCCTCGATCACGTGTTTGCGTGACAGGCCCTGGTCGTTGGGGCCGTCTCCCCCCCAGAAGACCTTGCTGGAGACCACATAGGACTCTCGCCGGAGCTGCTTGAGGAAGCGGCCGACCACCACCTCGGCCTGCCCTCCTGCATAGGCCTCGGCGTTGTCGAAGAAGTTGACGCCACCGTCGTAGGCGGTCTTCAGGCACAGCTCCGCGCGGTCGTCGTCCACCTGTCCGCCATAGGTGACCCAGGAGCCGATGGAGAAGAGCGAGACCTTGAGGCCGGAGTGGCCGAGACGTTGGTAGTGCATGGGGATGGGTCTATCCCGGTGACCGCGTACAATCTGCGCCTGTGCTGACCTCCCTGCTGCTCTCCACCGTCCTGGCCGCCGACTGCGACAGGGGCTGGTCCCGCAAGGCGCTGCTGGGCTCGGTGGGCCGGGTGGAGAAGGCCCACAGAGCCCTGGACCTGGAGGGCCTGCACAAGGCGGCGGACGAGGTGCGGGTGCGCATTCCCTGTGTCGGCGAGGCACTGCTGCCGGAGGACGCGGCCCGCATCCACCGGGCCGAGGGCCTGTCGCGTTTTGCGGGGGGGGATCACGAGGGCGCAGCCATGGCCTTTGCCGCCTCACGCACGCTGGAGCCCGACTGGGTCTTCCCGGACCACCAGGTTCCGGAAGGGCATCCCTTGCGCCAGGTCTACACCGCGCTTTCCACCGCTGGCGCGGGCTATGCCGGGGTCCCCCAGCCCCAGGTGGGCCGGGTGCTGGTGAACGGGGCCGAGCGGCGGGGTCGTCCCCTGGACTGGCCGGCCCTGGTCCAGGTGGTCGGGGACCAGGGGGTCCTGCTGGGGGCCTATCTCTGGCCCCAGGATCCCTTTCCCCAGATCCACATCGAAGCGGTGCCCCTGCCGCTCTTCGCGTCTGAGGGGTTTGTGCCGCCGACCCGGGAAGAGAAACCCTCCAACGCCCCGGAGGCCCTGTCCCATCGCAGGTCCGAGGTCCGCTATGACGCCGTGGCAGCACTGGAGGACGAGCAGGAGGCGACGGAGCCGATTCTCTGGGCCCTGTTCACCGACCCTGCCGACGAGGTGCGCCTGAAGGCCTGGCGGGTGCTCCGGGCCCGGGCAAGACGGGGTCATGGCGACCAGGCGCGCCAGGTCGAGGCGGTAGGCTGGCTTGCCGAGCATGGGGATGGAATGATCCAGGAAGAAGCCGTGGCCTTGTTGCCCAGCCTGCAGGTGGACTGAGTGGCCCCCACACCGGACCTCTACCCGATCCCGTTTCCCACTCTGGTGGATCGCCTGGACCGGGAGCTACGCCAGGGCGGGCCCGTCTATGGCCTCAAGCCCCGTGAGATCTGGACCCCGGACCCGGATCGGGACCTTGGTTGTGAACACCTGGGGCGTCGGCTTGGCACCCCGGCTGGCCCGGCTTCGGGGCCCCACACCCAGCTCGCCCAGAACCTGGTGCTCAGCTACCTGGGTGGCGGCCGTTTTCACGAGCTCAAGACCGTCCAGGTCGACGATGAACTGGTCATTCCGCGACCCTGCATCCACGTGCCCCATGTGGGCTACAACGTCGAATGGAGCCAGGAACTCCGGGTACCCCAGTCCGCCCTGGAGTATGTGAAGGGCTGGTACCTGGTGCACGGAATGGTCGCCCTGAGTGGGCTCTGGACAGCGCCGGACGTGACCTTTGACGTGTCCATTGGCTACGACCTCGCGGGCGTCCAGAGCGACAAGGTGCGGGGCTACCTGGCGGCGATGGCCGACGCCTCGGCGCTGATCGCCGGGTTGCGAGAGGAGGTCCGTGACCGGTGGCCAGCCTGGGCGGACGTCGAGGTTCCGGCCCGGGTCTCGGACTCGATCACCATCAGCACC
Source organism: uncultured Enterobacterales bacterium (assembly GCA_964567625.1). GTDB lineage: Bacteria > Myxococcota_A > UBA796 > UBA796 > CAJQPC01 > CAYFPX01. The sequence goes on from CAZMNK010000001.1 coordinate 15,796, forward strand.
TTTCACGGCTGCCCTGCGGGTGAGATCGAGGCGATTGCCAGCCAGTGCCTGGACTGGGGCTGGAACACGGTGGTCAAGCTCAACCCCACCCTGCACGGACATGATCTCTGTCGGCAGCTGCTGGACACCATGGGGTACAGCGGGGTGCGGCTGAACCCCGAGGACTTCGAGAAGGACCTGCAGTGGTCCCAGCTCGAGGCCTTCATTCCCCGGCTGAAGGCTCGGGCGGCCGATGCTGGCCTGGGGTTCGGGGTCAAGTTCACCAACACCCTGGTGTGCCGGCATGAAGAGCCGCCCTTCGAGGACGGCGAGATGTACCTCTCGGGTCCGCCCCTGCACGTGCTGGCGACCAAGCTGGCGGCGCGGTTTCGAGAGGCGTTCCCCGGCTTGCCGATCACGTTTTCGGCAGGGGTCGAGGCCTCGAATTTTCCAGCCTGCGTTCGGAGTGGCCTGGCGGCGGTCACCAGCTGCAGCGACCTGCTCAAGGGGGGTGGCTATGGCCGGATGACCAAGTACCTCCGGGCCCTGGAAAAGGACATGGCCGCGGCAGGAGCCTCGGATCTCACCAGCTATCGGTCGGGCAGCGGCACGGCGTTTCTGAAGGCGCGGGCTCTGGACCTGGAGTGCGATCCGGCCTGGCACCGAGATGTCCAGAAGGCGCCCCGCAAGGTGGGCACCGACCTGGTGCTCCTGGATTGCCTGACCTGTGACAAGTGCATTCCCGTCTGCCCCAACGGGGCCAATTTCGCCTTTGATGTCCCCAAGGGCACCTGGAACCCGGGCCGCCTCTCCTGGACGGGTGGGGACTTCCAGCGCAGCGAGGGACAACCCCTGGTGGCGGACAAGCGACACCAGATCGGCAACGTGGCCGATGCCTGCAACCTGTGTGGCCAGTGCGATCCGTGGTGTCCCGAGGATGGGGGCCCCTACCTGGTCAAGCCGACCCTGTTCCTGTCCGCCGAGAGCTGGTCCGATCACCCGGACCGAGAGGGGTTCCTGGTGGCGCCGGACCGGCACTGGATCCGCTGGCGACGGCCGGGCGAGGAACTGTGCTTCGAGCGCACCTTGGATGGTGGGGCCCGGCTGGAGACAGCGACCGGGACCATCTGGTTGCGAGACGACATCCCTGAGCGAACAGAGGGGACCGGGAGCCTGGACCTGCGGGATGCGGTCACTCTTCGCCTGCTGCTGGAGGGGTTTGACGCCGCGGGTTCAGGGATCTGGCTGCCGCCGGCCTGAGGGTCTGGTCGTTCGTGTGTGAGACAAATCGGGAAGTACACTGCGACCAGGAGAGTGCCTGTTCATGCTCTGGCTCTTCCCGGTTGCACTGGCCGTTGACCCGCCCTCCTTCGACGTGGAGCGAGGCCTCTACGACGCGCCCTTCGAGGTGGAATTCAGCACTTCGGATGGGGCTGACACGGTCTTCTACACCTTTGGGCCGGGGGTGCCGGATCAGCTTGTGACGGGCCCGGTCACCGTCGAGAGCACCAGCATCCTCAGCGCCCACGTGGTCGCGTCGGACGGGGCCACCTCACCGGTGGTGACGCACACCTACCTGTTCCTGGACCAGGTCCTGTCTTCCACGGTCATGGACCCCGCGATCGTCGCTGACCCGGTCTACGGGCCGGCAGTCGAGCGAACCCTGGTGGACCTGCCAAGCCTCTCGGTCCTGTCGGAGGGGGGTGTGGACCAGACAGAACGGGAGGTCTCTTTTGAGTGGATCGATCCCGACGGGGACAGTCTCGGGGTCCGGTGTGGTGCCAAGAAGGTCGGCAACGCCAGCGTCACCTACGACAAGTTCAACCTGCGGCTGTATTTCCGGAGCACCTACGGCCCGTCGCGGCTCGAGGCGGACCTCTTTGCCGGTTTCGAGACAGGGCTGCCCGCGGCGGACCAGCACGATGCCCTGAACCTGCGTTCCGGCTCCCATGACTCGGTCTTCTACCTGGGCGTCCAGGCCCAGTACCTGCGGAACCGCTGGATGGACGAGACCCAGCTGGAGATGGGCCACGTCAACGCCCATGGTCGCAACGCCCACCTCTACATCAACGGCCTCTACCACGGGGTCTTCCATGTCCGGGAGCGCTTCAACGCTGCGTTCATGGCCGAGTACTTCGGCGGGGAGGAGGAGGACTACGAGACGATGAACGGGGACAACATCGTCGACGGCGACGGCAACACCTGGGGCAAGGTCATCGCCACGTCCGGTTCCTACGAGGAGGTGCAGAGCTGGCTGAATGTCGAGAACCTGCTCGACTACATGATCCTCAACTACTACGCCGCCAACGCCTGGGACTGGCTCTACTGGCACAACTGGATGGCCGCCGGGCCCGTGGAGCCCGACCGCGGTGGGTACATCTTCCACAGCAACGACTCGGACATCTGCCTGGTCTATGACCACACGACGAACATCCTGCACCTGGGGGGGCCGGACAATGTCTTCTTCAACCTGCTCGCCGAGGAGCACCCGGACTTCCTGATCCTGCTGGCGGATCGGCTCCAGGCTTCGCTGGGGCCTGGCGGTGTGCTCTCGCCCGAGGCTGCCGCGGACCGGTATGAACGGCTCGCGGTGGGCATCGAGGACGCCATGGCCGCGGAGACCGCCCGCTGGGGCTCCGGTTGGTGGGAACGAGACGTGGAGTGGGCCACCGAGCGGGCACGGTTGATGGAGAACTTCTTTCCCCGGAGAACGATCTCTCTGCTGGACCAGGTCCGCGAGGTCGGGTGGTTGACGATGCCAGCCCCCGAGCTGGACGTTCCGGTGGGGCTCACGCCTCCGGAGAGCACCGGTGAGGCCCGGGTCCCCGAGGGGATGGATGCCGAGTTGTGGGTTCGGCTGGACGGGGGGGATCCGCGGGAGCCCGGGGGCGAGGTGGCGGTCGAGGCGCTGGGGCCGGACCCGGACCAGGCGCTGGTCTTCTCCCACTCCGCCGAGGTCCGGGCCCGGCTGCGGCTGGGTGATCAGTGGGGCCCGCTGGCCGAGGCCTGGGTCGAGGTCGATGAGCCGCCGCCGCTGGTCTTGAACGAGTGGAATGCCGTGGACGGGGAAAGTCGGCTGGAAGAGGGGGACGAGGCCCTGGGGAATCTGCCGGGCAACGGGGGCGACTGGTTGGAATTCGTGGTGATCGAGGACGGCCTGGACCTTCGGGGCTGGCGGTTGACCTTCAGCGACCGAGCGGGCGATGCCGGCCAGGTGATCTTTTTCGACCACGCGCTGCTTGCGGACTTGCCGTCCGGAACCCTCTTCACCGTGGCAGAGGAGATGCCCGAAGACACGCGCTTCGATCCTGAGGGTGGCGACTGGCGCTTTCACCTGCGGGCTGGCACCGAGGGATCGGGCCAGGTCGTGTCCGCGACCCCCTTTGAGGTGAGCCACCGGGAGTGGCAGCTGGTGGTTCGGGATGCGGAGGGGTGGGTGCGCTTCGGGCCCGTGGGTGAAGGGGTGTCGCCCCTGGACGGGATCTCCAGCAGGGAGGTCGGGATGCTGGCCACCACCCCCGGGCCTGCGGTGCGCAGGGATTCCGGGGACTACATCGACAGCGACACCTCGAGCTTTGGAGAGCCCAATGCCTGGGACGATGTGCGCCAGGATCTCGACATCCTTCGAGCCCTGGGCGATCCGCCGGGTCGGGAAGACACCGCAGACACCGGGTCGTCGCCCGACACGGGCCAGCTGACCAGCGAGGGGTGTGGCTGTGCCGCCTCTCCAGGACCGGCCGGTGCCCTGGCCTGGTGGGCCGTGCTGGGCCTCTGGTGGCGCCGCCGGGCTGGCTGGCTGGTTCTCTTCGGGACCGGTTGCACCGGCGGTGGGACGATCATCGAGACAGGGACGGAAGCCGAGGAGACCTGCCACCCGGACATGGACGGGGATGGCTTTGGGGCCATCGGCTCGGAGCCGGAGACCTGTGATGGCACCAACGTGGGCAACGCCGAGGACTGCAACGACGAGGATCCCTGGACCAGCCCCCTGGGGACCGAGGTCTGCGGTGGTGGCGACGAGGACTGCGACGGCCTGGTTGATGACGACGACCCCGGCGTGGTCGACCCGCTTCCCTTCTTCCTGGATGGAGATGCCGATGGCCACGGAAGCAGTCCCACGACGGCCTGTGAGCTCGGTCCAGGCCTCTCGCTCAGCGGTGGGGACTGTGACGACGACGATCCGACGATCCACCCCGAAGCCACGGAGCTGTGTGACGACATCGACCAGGACTGCGATGGCATTGCCGAGGATGCCCTGGGCGCCTCGCAGGAGTGCCCGCTGCAGGACTGCCAGGAGGCCCTGGAGGTGATGGGGGTCGGGGCCGATGGCGCCTATTGGCAGACCCTGGCGTCCGGGGATGTGGCCCAGGTCTGGTGTGACCTGACCACCGAGGGCGGCGGTTGGGGCCTGGGTTTTCTACGCAGTTCCGCCGGACAGGGGAACCAGGGGACCTTTGGGGTTGGCGAGGTCGCCCTGGTCGCCCTGGAGGTCTCGCCCGAGCAGGCGAGTGGCGACAGCACCGCCCGGATGGGATGGATCGACCTGAACGAGACCGGGTGGACCGAGCTGCAGGTGAGCTCGGCCTACCTGGGGGCGGAGACCTTTCGCTCCGAGATCATTCCCCGGGCGCATCTCCGCCTGGCCTTCGGGGAGCCGGGCTACCTGCTCTATGGAGGGGATTCCCCCTACTACTGGTGCGGTGGGCCCGCTTCCTTCACCGACAGTGGCCTGGGCCAGGTGGACCAGCCGACAGGGGCCTATGCGGACTGTAAGGGCCACGGTTCCCTGGGCTCGGGGTGGGACTTCTCCTGGTCGCCCTACGCCAACCAGGGGCTCTCCCTTTGTGGGAGTGATGGCTCGGCCGTGATGCACGGCGAGTGGGCCGGCCCCTGGGTCTACTACGGGACCCCTGGAGCGGTGCAGGCCATCTGGGTGCGGTGATCCCTCTTCGAGCAACTTCTCGGTGTGATCCATCTCCAGGCGCTCGCAGGCCGCGGCGTTCCCTGACGGGTTGGCGCAAGGTCCGGGGCGTGCACCACCTCAAGGCCCGGCAGCCTTCCGCCAGCCCGGGGGTCAGGAGTGCCACAGCCGCGCTCGGGGTCGGTTTATGCGAGGGGTGTCTCAGGCGATCAGGGGGTGTGGGTGGTGTGTTTAGGAGGCTCAGCAGCAGGATGAAATATCAAGGATCAGCGCGAGGTCCAAAAACCGCGCTACCATGGCCGGGACATGAGGTCGTTCCGTCTTTTCGTTGCCGTGCCTATCGCTGCCTGTATGGCTGCGTGTTCCGACTATGGCTTCGGCCAACCGACCTCTGTGGCCGGTGGGGAATGCTTCGATCGCTCCTACCCGGGTGACGACGTCGACAGGGATCCCACCTGCTACGCGGTGGAGGGCGAGGGTGCGATCCACAACGTCATCACCTGGCACAAGGAGAACTGGAGCTACGAGGATCAGAGCGACCGGGTGTCGATGACACCCATCGTGATGCCCCTGACCGATGACGACATCCCCGATGTGATCGTGACCACCTATCGAGAGGACATTGGAATGCTCCGGGCGTTGTCCGGCGATGATGGTTCCAGCCTGTGGGACTCCGACGAGGTCATGTTGAACCCCCGGTCCGGTCTTGCTGGGGGAGACCTGGATGGGGATGGGGACATCGAGATCATCGCGCTCACCACGGATGATCGTGTGGCCTGCATCGACCACCAGGGAACGCTGGTCTGGGTCACCGAGCATGACTACAGCGATCACATCGGTGGCGAGATGGATGCGCCGTCGATCGCCGACATGAACGCGGACGGCTATCCCGAGGTCATCGTGGGCCGCCTCATCCTGGACGGGGACGGCACGGTGTTGATGGAGGGGAACGGAGGCATGGGCGGCCCGTCGGGTGCCTCGGCGAGCTTCGCTGCAGACCTGGACAGCGATGGCCTGCAGGAGCTTGTCACCGGAAACACCGTCTACAACCTGGATGGCTCGGTGGTCTTCTCCAACGACGAGAAGGATGGCTACCCGGCGGTGGCGGATTTCACCGGAGACGGGGAACCGGAGATTGTGGTGTCTGCTGAAGGGGAGGTCCGCCTCCAGGACCTCGAGGGGGTGGTGCTCTGGAGCACAAGCCTGGATGGGCGCAGCAGTGGGCCCCCGCTGCTGATCGACATGGATGGCGAGGGAGTTCCCGAGATCGCGGTGGCCAGCGATGAGAAGTACACGGTGCTCGACGCCGATGGCGACATCCTGTGGTCCACCGACGAGATCACGGAAATGGGCGGGCAGACCAGTGCTTCGGCCTTCGACTTCGAGGGAGATGGACTGCCCGAGGTTCTCTACGGGGACGAGAAGAAGCTCTTCATCTGGACCGGGTACGACGGCGGCTACCGGCTTGCCAGCAATGAGCACTCCAGCGTCACCGGCATGGAGTACCAGCTCATCGTCGATGTGGACAACGATGAGGAGGCGGAAATCGTGTCCGTCAGCTCTGCCAACGGCGACACGCTCAACGGGGTCGTGGTGTTCGAACCCATCGATACCGAGTGGCCGGCAGCCCGGAAGATCTGGAACCAGCATGCCTACTCGGTCACCAATGTGAACGACGATGGCACCATTCCTCCGGTGCCCGAGGTGAACTGGCGCTTCTACAACAGCTTCAGGGCTGCCCACATGTCGGTGACTTCTGGACTCTCCAGGTCCGACTTCTTCCTGGAGATCGCCGACGTCTGCACCCAGGCCTGTGCCGACGACATGATGTCGGTGTGGGTGCTGGTCGGAAACCAGGGGCTCTACTCCCCCACCACCGACGTCGACCTGACGATCTACGGGGTGAAAGAGGACGGCACCTATCTGGAGATGGAGACCGTCCAGTTGTCGGAGGGGCTGCCCGCCGGAGAGATTCTCGATGCCGTCAGGGTGGACGTCTATGGCCACAAGGGCATGGACATCGTGGGCCTGGCGGCGGGCATCGATGGGGGGAACGACGCCTCTGGCGGTGGGACGTGGGCGGAGTGCGACGAGTCCAACAACGAGGCCGAGTGGCCGGGCTCGATCTGTCAATAGGGCGCCAAACAAACCTCAGACACCACTGGCCATCCCTTAGAATGGGCAGGATAGTTCTTCCCCTGGAGGCCTCCATGTTCGGCACACTGATCGGTTTCGCCCTGTTCACCAGCACCCCTGTCTTCGCCTGCCCCATGCAGGACGCAGCCGCGTACCAGGAGGCAGCCACCAAGGTCCAGGCTGCGGAAGGCACCCAGGTGGCCTTCAACGTGGATGGCCTGACCTGTGGAGACTGCTCCACCAAGGTCACCAAGGCCCTGCAGGCCATCGAGGGCGTGGTGGCCGCCGCGGTCGACTACCAGACCGGCAAGGCCCTTGTGGCCTACGACGCCTCGAAGACCGATGAAGTGGCCCTGCTCAAGGCCATCGAGAAGACTGGCTACCAGGCAAAGAAAGTCACCTGAGCGCAGCCTGGACATTTGCCGTGTTTGCCGGCTGGCTGGTCCTCGCCGCCCTGGGGGGCCCCCTGGAGACCGACCGGGTCCCCGGGGTCCCGGTCACTCTCTCAACTGGGGTGGTGATCGAGCGGGTCCTGGGACAGGCCACATGGTCTGCAGATCGGATGACGGTGGTGGTTGCGCGGGTGACGGCAACCGGGTCCGAGCTGGTGCTGCTGCGGCAGCTCGAGGGCCGCTGGTCCGAGCCCCAGGTGCTGGTGTCCGACCACCACCCGGATCGGCCGACTCTGGACCCGGAGGGAAGGCGCCTGGCCTATGTGAAGGGTCCGATCGCCGGGATCTGGTTGTTGGACCTGTCGACGGGAAGCCACCACCAGCTGACGAATCACCAGGACACCCACCAGGCGGGTCAGCCACCGGCGGGATGGGTGCCGGTCCCCCATGCTGACCCGGTGCGCTTCGAGGGGGACAGCCTGGTCTGGCAGTCCCCCCAGGGCCCCCACCGCCTGGACCTCCCGTGATCGCCTGGGTGTGGGTGCTGGGTCCCGCCGTGGCCCAGAGCTTCCGAATGCCCGCGGGGGATGTGGACCACAGCAGCTTCTACCCGACCGCCTACTACGACCATGGGGGCAACAAGGACTGGAATTGTGGGTCGGAGACCTACAGTGGCCACAGCGGAACGGATTTCGGGGTCGGCTCCTGGTCGGGCATGGAATCGGGGATGGACATCGTCGCCGCGGCGGACGGGGTGGTCTCCAGCATCCACGACGGGGAGTTTGACGAGTGCACCACCGGTGACTGCGCCGGGGGTGACGGCTATGGAAACCATGTGCGCATCGACCACGCCGACGGGCGGGAGACGATCTATGCCCACATGAAGAAGTGGACCGTGGCGGTCTCCGAAGGCCAGGTGGTGACCTGTGGCACCCTGGTCGGGCAGGTCGGTTCCAGCGGCTACAGCACGGGCCCCCACCTGCACTTCGAGGTTCGCACGGCAGGCGGCGAACGGGTGGACCCCTTTGTGGGCACCTGCAATGGCGGGACCTCCAGCTGGGTCTCCCAGGGAAGCTACAAGGGCCTGCCTGCGCCGACCTGTGACGAGCCCGTGGGGGCCTGCGAGCCCAGGCAGACCCTGACCTGTGGGGACCTGGTCACCGGTCGCAACGACGGCAGGGGATCCACCAGCGACCACTGGTTCTACGGGTGTGAGGACTGGACCTATAGCGGGACCGAGGTCGCCTACGAGATCCTGACCGACCGCAGTGAGCCGGTCACCGTGAGCCTGACCGGGTTGAGTGCGGACCTGGACCTGTACCTGCTGGCCACGCCGGCCTGTGACGGCACCGGTTGCCTGGCGGCCTCCTCGGAGTCCGAGACCAGCGATGAGCAGGCCACGGCCGATGCCACGGCCGGTGAGCCCCTCTACGCCGTGATCGATGGCTGGGAAGGGGCGGCCAGCGGTTTTTCGATGGCGATCACCTGTGAAGGGGGGCTGCCCGGAGAGGAGGAGCCCGACAGCGGGGGGGAGACCGACACCGACACCGACACCGACACGCCGCCCACCGTGACCGACAGCGGTGGGTCCGGTGCGGACAGTGGCGCAGACCCCTCGCCGGAGGGGAGTTGGGAGCGGGTCGAGCGGCCCGAGGGCAGGGGCCTGGGGTGTGGCACGGCCCCGACCCCCGGTCGCCGGGCCTGGTGGCTTGTGGGGTTCATTGCCCTGGCCTGCCAGCCCAGGAGACGGTGGCGGAGAACGCCCTGGTTCTGAAGGGTGTGGAGTCGTCGACCCGCTGCCCTGCGCTGTAGGCCCAGAGGGTCTCCAGGAAGGCGCTCACCCCGGGCCTGGGCTACCCAGACAGGGAGGAGGTCTTTCTGCACCCGATCGTCCCTCGCCACCTGGTTGGCTATGTCGACACGACAGCCTCTCCCAGTGCGGATCCGTCGCTCCTGGGCTCGGTGGAGATGCAGGCCAGTGGCCCCCTCCGGGTCCGGGACCATGTCACCCTTCGGATCACCTACACCGTGGGCGAGCATGGCCTGGATGACCGGGGCTCCTTCAAGATCGTGCTGCGCTTCCCGGCGGATGGGGGCCCCTGGCAGCTGACCGATCCCACGGCCCGAAACCACGTCACGCTGCAGGCCTCCAGGCCCTGCAGGCTCGTGGGCCAGTTCGCTGCCTTTGGCGATGCTCGTCCCTGGTTCAAGGTGCTGCATGTCCGGGTCACCGGGGGGTGTCTGGCACCAGGAGACACGGTCACTGTGGTGTTGGGGAACACGGACGGAGGAGGTCCAGGCCTGCGCCTGCAGACCTTCTGCGAGGACGCCTGGGAGTTGCGCTTCCTGGTCGACGCCTGTGCCACGGGGCACTTTGTGGAGCTCCCCCAGTCCCTGGCGGTCCCGATCCTGCCGGCGGCCCCGGCCCACTGGCGGGCGGTGTTGCCGACCCGACGACGGGTGGGCGAGCGCTTTCGCCTCTGCCTGCGGGTCGACGACGCCTGGGGCAACCCGGCTGACCCGGGGTCCCCCACCTTGCAACTGGCCGGGGAGGGCCCGCTGCAGGGACTTCCGGCCGAGATCTCCCTGGCGCCGGGGGGCCAGGTGGAGGGCCTGGAGTGTGTGGCCCCGGGGGAGGTCGTGGTCACCGTGCGGGATGACCAGGGAAGGGTGCTCTGTCGTTCGAATCCCCTGGTCGTCGTCGAAGAGGGTCCCGGGGCCTGGTGGGGGGACCTGCACGGACAGTCCGGGGAGACGGTGGGCATCAACTCCGCTCGGCGGTATTTCACCTTTGCCCGAGACCGGGCGTTCCTGGATGTCTGCGGGCACCAGGGCAACGCCTTCCAGATCAACGAGGCCTTCTGGTCCCACCTCAACGGGCTCACCGCCGAGTTCAATGCGCCGGGGCGATTTGTGACCCTGCCCGGGTACGAGTGGTCGGGAAACACGGCGGTGGGCGGGGACCGCAATGTCTACTTCCGAGAGGAGGGGCGACCGATCCGACGGTCGAGCCACGCCCTGCTCTCCGATCGCAGTGACGTGGACACCGACTGCACCACGGCAGCGAGCCTCTTTGAGGCCCTGGCCGACGAGGACGCGGTCGCCTTTGCCCACGTGGGGGGTCGCTATGCGGACCTGGTCCAGGCCCATGACGGTCGCACCGAGCGCAGCGTGGAGATCCACTCGGCCTGGGGGACTTTTGAGTGGCTGCTTCACCAGGCCTTTGAGCTGGGCTTTCGGGTGGGCGTGGTGGCCAACTCCGATGGCCACAAGGGACGGCCAGGGGCGAGCCACCCCGGGGCCAGCACTTTTGGGGCCTTTGGCGGCCTGACCTGCTTGTGGCTCCCCGAGCTGAGCCGAGAGGCGGTCTTCGAGGCTCTGCGAAGCCGTCGGCACTACGGCACCTCCGGGGCTCGCATGGACCTGGATGTGGCGGTCCACCTGGTCGGCGAGCGCTTCCAGGAGGACCCTGCCCTTGGGCCCACCACCAGCCGGCCGATCACGGTCGCCGGCATGGGAGACATCGTCAGGACCCAGGACGATGAGGTCGCCGTCCAGGTACGGGTGGCTGCTGATGCGGCGATCGAGCGGATCGAGGTGCGGTCTGGCAAGCAGACGCTGCACACCCTTCGCCCCTTCGCCGCGGGAGGCTGTCGGGTCCGGGTGGTCTGGGAGGGTGCGGAGTACCGCGGTCGTGGCCGGCAGACGAACTGGGATGGCGGGGCCCGTTTTGAGGGGGTGGGCCTGGCGCGCTGGGCGAACTTCAACCACTGGAATCCGGACCGCTCCTTCGAGCAGGTGGGCCCGGCGGAACTTCGGTGGTCCTCGATCACCACCGGCAACCACGCCGGGTTCGATGCCTGGCTCGATGGGGACGGCGGGACGCTCACCCTGGACACCCCTCGGGGAGTGGTCACTGTGGACCTGTCCTCTCTCGGCATCGAGGACAGGGTCTTCGAGCAGGGGGGACTGGGCCGGCGGGTGCGGGTCTTCCGGCTGCCGGAACACAACCCGACCCGGAGCTGGACGACGAGTTGTTCCGTGCCCGTTCACAGCGACCGGGACACCCCGATCTGGGTCTGTGTCACCCTGGAGAGCGGCCACCAGGCCTGGTCCTCTCCCACCTACCTGGTGCCGGATGCCCACTGAGACCGCCTTCTGGCTGACCATGAACGACGGGGTGCGACTGGATGCCCAGGCCGTGCTGCCCGACGGCTCGCCGCCCGGCGGGCTCTCAGGTGGGGTGATCCTGGTTCATGGTCATGGCGAGGACGGGTCCAAGGCCACGACCCTGGAGCGGGCCCGAGACCTGGCAGACCGCGGGTACGTGGCTCTCTGCTACAGCGTGAGGGGCCAGGGAGGCTCCGAGGGGCTGAGTTTTCACCTGGGGGTCCGGGAGCTCTTCGATCTCCAGGAGGTGGTGGGCTGGGCCCTGGAAAACCTGCCCATCCACCCGGACAGGCTGGGGGTCTGCGGAAGCTCCCAGGGCGGCTGGCACAGCTGGATGGCAGCAGCCCACTGTCCCCAGGTGGCCACCGTCGTGCCCCAGAACATCTTCGTGGACTTCGCGGACTTCGCGGTGCCGAACGGGGCGCTCTCGAGCTGGTTCTTCACCCGCACCATGCGGCGCCGGGTCATGTCTGCCGGGCTGCAGGACCTGGCCCGGGACTGGGCCGTCTCCGGGGAGTGGGACCGGCTGCGGGAGTGGCTGCGACCGATGAGCCCGCGGCTCTTCGTGGACCGGATTCGCTGTCCTGTGCTGGTGATCCATGGCTGGCACGACGTGGGGATGCCGGCCAATGGGCTGTTGGCGATGTTCGAACAACTCCAGGTCCCCAAGCGCCTCTACCTGGGGGGTGGGGGGCACGAGGGCCAGGACGCGGTGAGCGATGAGCAGGCTCGCCTTGACCTGGTCGATCGTTGGCTGGACCACTGGCTGAAGGGGGAGGCCAACGGCGTCATGGAGGGCCCGGCGATCACCTATGCCCGGCGGCCTGGCTGGACACCGGTGACCACCGATCGCCTTGAAGGGTCTGGGGAGCAGACCCTGTACCTGCACCAGGACGGTGGCCTGAACGAGACCGCACCCGAGGGTTCCCATCCCAACCGGAACGTGGAGAACTTCGGAGCCAGGAGAAACTATGGGCTGGCCGAGGCCCTGGCCGACGACCTGGCCCGGACCGCCGAGATCCTTCCGTTGGAGGTCGCGGTCTTCGAGGGCTCTCCCCTGTCGGCAGACCTCGACCTGCGAGGCATCGTTCGCTTCCACCTGCACCTGCTCTCCCAGCGGTCGACCTTCCAGGTCCACGCCCGCCTGCTGGACGTGGCCCCTGATGGCACCTGGGAGTTGATCACCCGGGGGCACCTGGGGGCCCGGGACGCGGAGCCCGGTGAACATCGTCTGGATGTGATCGAGGCCCGGGCCATCGCCTACCGGGTTCCTGCAGGTCACCACCTCCGGGTGGAGATCCAGAACCACGACGCGGGTTTCGTCGTGCCGGAGTACCGACCCTGGCGCTGTCGGCTCTACTGCGAAGAGGGTCGGACCTCCCTGGTCACCCTTCCCCTGCTGGGGGATTGAGCCACACCGGTTAGGCGCCCTCACCTCCCGGAGGTCCCATGAACCCCCTTGTCGAGTGTGTGCCCAACTTCTCCGAAGGCCGCGACCCTGCGGTCATCCAGGCCATCACCGACGCCATCGCTGCGGTCGAGGGTGTGTCCCTGCTCGATGTGGATCCCGGACGGGCCACCAACCGCACGGTCGTCACCCTGGTGGGGGCGCCAGAGGCGGTCCTGGAGGGGGCCTTTGCCGGCATTGCCAGGGCCTCCGAGCTCATCGACATGACCACCCACAAGGGCGAGCATCCCCGCATCGGGGCCACCGATGTCTGCCCCTTCGTGCCGGTTCGGGACATCACGGTCGAGGAGTGTGTGGCCCTGGCCCACGCCCTCGGAGAGCGGGTCGGTCGAGAGTTGGGGATCCCGGTCTACCACTACGAACACGCCGCCACCCGGCCGGAGCGCCAGAACCTCGCAGTGGTGCGGGAGGGCGAGTACGAAGGGCTCCAGGCCAAGCTCGCGGACCCGGAGGGGGTGCCGGATCACGGTCCCTCCGAATTCAGCGAGCGTGTCGCCAGGACAGGCGCCACGGTCATCGGGGTCAGGCCCTTTTTGATCGCCTTCAACGTGAACCTGAACACCAGGAACACGAACCGGGCGATGAAGATCGCTGCGACCGTTCGGGAAAAGGGGATCTACCGGCGCAACGAAGACGGGAGCATGTTCCTGGACCCGGACGGCCAGAAGGTCCGGGACCCGGGCATGTTCAAGTGCGTCAAGGCCATTGGCTGGTTCCTGGACGAGTACGACCGCTGCCAGATCTCGATCAACTTCACCGACTACCGGGTCAGCCCCCCTCACGAGGTGGTGGATGCCATCCGGCGGGTGGCGGAGCAGGAGGGTGTGGTGGTCACCGGCTGCGAGCTGGTGGGCCTGGTTCCCCTGGAGGCCATGCTCCAGGCGGGTCGGCACTACCTGGAGCGCCAGCGGATGAACCCGGGGGTGTCCGAGGAGGCACTCATCGAGGTCGCTGCCCGTTCCTGGGGGCTCCGGGAGCTGGGAGACTTCGACCCGGACCAGGCGATCATCGAGCGCCGCATCGCCCAGGATGGGCCCCTGGTCCAGATGACCGGGCGGGGATTCCTCGACACCCTGGCCTCGGATGCCCCGGCCCCGGGGGGTGGCTCGGTGGCAGCGCTGTGTGGGGCGATGTCCGCCGGGCTCTCGGCGATGGTGGCCCAGCTCACCACCGGCAAGGGCCCCAAGCAGCCCGGGTCGGAGACCTTCTACCCGCTGGCGGTCCAGGCCCAGCAGCTCAAGGACGCCTTCCTGTCCGACGTGGATGCAGACACCGCGGCCTTCGGGGCCATCATGGATGCCCTTGGCCTGCCCAAGGGGACGCCGGAGGAGAAGCGGTCCCGGCGCCAGGCCGTCCAGGCCGCCACACGGGGAGCCATCGAGGTGCCCCTGCGGGTGTTGGAGCGTTCCGTCGAGGTCATCGGTCTCGCCGAGACGGCCGCCACCGGCAATGCCAATGCCCGCAGCGATGCCGGCGTGGCGGGCCTGGTGGCCCAGGCCTGTGCCGATGGGGCCTGGTACAACGTCTGCATCAACCTGCAGGGCCTGCGGGATGCAGAAGCCTGTGCCGACTACCGGGCCAGGGCGGACAGGGCGCTCGGGCTGGTCAGTGAACGCAGTGCTGCTCTCCGGGAGCGGGTCCGGGCCGAGCTCGGAGGCTGATCAGAGCTCGGTCGTGGAGGTGTAGCCGAACCAGGAGTAGCCGCTGTAGAGATGCAGGGCGTCCTTCGCGATGCCGCTGGTGTAGGCAGAGTAGGTGTAGGAGGCGTCGAGGTACATGCCGACAATCTCTCCAAAGCCAGCATCGGTTCCATAGGCGGGGCTGGTGCTCCAGTACTGGGTCAGGCTGTCGCTGCAGTCGGAGGCGCTGAACAGGGCGTAGTAGCGGCCATTCTCTACGGCAAGACCGACGGGATTCGACGTCAGGTAGCTGGTTCCGCTCGTGCTCTGGGTGCTCCACCACTCGTATTCCCAGGGGCCAGAAGAGGAGGAGGAACTCAGTACATAGTGCTCGATGGTGCAGGTTCCGCTGGTGGAGAGATACGGGCTGAAGTCGTTGATGGTGGCGGTGGTGTTCGCCAGCACGACGTTCCCGCAGGCAAGGCCTGTCGTGGTGTACACGTTGTCGGTGTCACCGTGGTAGTTGGTCGTGGCCGAACCACAATCGGTGCCGTCACAGGTAAAGGTGGCGTCGTTGCCCGGTTCGTAGCTGTAGTAGTAGCTGATATTCAGAGCCGCGGGTTCGTTTGCATCGCCGCCTGACGCGGTGCCGAAGTCACACTTCTGGGCATCGATGGAGCTGAGGCTTCCGTTGGTGGCGATGCCACCGCCGTAGTAGTTCGCGGTGTTGTCCGTGATGCCTGACGTGGCAGAGGACGTACCGCTACAGGACAGATCGGCGGCGTAGTAGTAGCCATCCATGTAGAAGGCGCCACCGTAGCCGTTGGTGGACGTGTTGCCGGTGACCAGGGAGTCGTTCAGGTTTATCGAGGAGGCTCCTTCGTAGGCGTAGATGTAGCCAGCTCCTCCGTTGGAGACCGACACGTTGTCTGCGATCGTGCTGTCGGTGAGGTTCATGTCGGACGTGGAGAGGAAGACGGCACCTCCGTAGTCGGCAGAGTTGTTGGAGAGCTCGCTGTCGGTCAGGTCCACCTGGCAGTCATTGGCGGAGA
>CAZMNK010000001.1:31632-92910 GCA_964567625.1 uncultured Enterobacterales bacterium
GAGTTGTTGGAGAGCTCGCTGTCGGTCAGGTCCACCTGGCAGTCATTGGCGGAGATGGCGCCCCCCAGGCCGGCGTAGGAGTTCTCGATCAACACGTTGTTCAGGGCGATCGTGGTGCCGCTTCCCTTGCAGGCCAGGCCTCCGCCGGAGTCGAGGCCAACCCCGATCAGGTCCTCGTCCGCGTAGCCATCGCTGATCGTCAGGTCCTCCAGGGTCAACGTTCCCACTGAACTGGTGACCGTGACCACGGTAGCGGCCCCCGCGCCGCTCAGGATCACCGTGGAGCGATCACCGCTCTTCCCGCTGACGGTGGCGTCTCTGGCGATGTCCAGGCTCACCTCCCAGGTCCCGGCACAGAGGTTCAGCTGTCCGGCTGAGCCGATGTCGTAGTTGGCAACGGGCGTCATCGGGCTGGATGGTGTCAGGTCCGAGGTCACGTCGGTGTGGGCACCTGTCGTGCCGTTGAACCAGGAAGCCATCCCGTCCTCGGAGGTGCTGTCGTTGCAGTCGTTGTTCTCGCCGTCGCAGACCTCGTCGGCACCGGGGTGGATCTCGTCGTCGTTGTCGTCGCAGTCCAGGCTGTTGCCCACATGCCCTGCGGACGCACTGCAGGCCTCTTCGGTGTCGCCGGCATCGCCGTAGCCGTCGCCGTCACTGTCTGCGTAGTAGGTGGTGGTCACCCCTTCATCGATGCCGTTGTCGCAGTCGTTGTCCTCCGTGTCACAGACCTCGGTGGCGTCGGGGTTGATCGTGCCGTCGGTGTCGTCGCAGTCCGCGCTGTTGCCCACATGCCCGGCGGGCGCACTGCAGGCCTCTTCGGTGTCGCCGGCATCGCCGTAGCCATCGATGTCATTATCGGCGTAGTAGGTGGTGGTTACCCCCTCATCGATGGCGGTGTCGCAGTCGTCGTCGACCTCGTCGCAGATCTCCGCTGCCCCCGGGTAGATCGTCGCGTCTCCATCGTCACAGTCCGTGCTGTCGGTGACGTCGCTGCTGTCGGCCCGCTCGCAACTATTGCTGCTGCTGACATCGCCAAAGCCGTCGCCATCGCTGTCGCTGTACCAGGTCGCGCCCGGGTTCTCCTCACCGTCGCTGTCGTCGCAGTCGCCGCCGCCCAGGAACCAGAAGCCACCGTCCCAGCCGCCGCTGTCGATCTCGCAGATCACGTAGCCGTCGTTGTCGTTGTCCTCCTCGTCGCTGGGCAGGCCGCTACCCAGGCAGTCGTTGAGCTGACCGTCGCAGAGCTCCGTGGCGCCCGGGTGGACCGTGGCGTCGGTGTCATCGCAGTCCGTGTCGTCCAGCGTGTCGGAGGGGTCGACTCTCTCGCAGGCGTTGCTGCTCCCCGAAGAGCCGTAGGCGTCTCCATCGGCGTCTGCGAACCAGGTGACCCCCGGGTACTCGTCGGGGTCATTGTCGTCGCAGTCACTGTTGTTGTCGCTGTAGCCGCTGGGGGTGTCACAGGCCTCGGTGGTGGTTGTCGGGTTGGGGTCACCAAAGCCATCGTTGTCGTTGTCGTTGTAGAAGACCGTGTTGTTGACCGCGTTGGCCTCGTCGACGGTGCCGTCGCAGTCCTCGTCCAGAACGCCATCGCAAAGCTCGAACTTGTCGGGGTTCACATTGCTGTTGTCGTCATCGCAGTCGTTGCCGTCCAGCACGTGCCCATCGGGGGCGTCCTCACAGGCCCAGGTGCTCTTGTCGGAGTCTCCAAATCCGTCCAGGTCCACGTCGGGGTGGTACTCGGTGGCCCCGTCGGCGCCTTCATCGATCAGGTCGTCGCAGTCCTGGTCCGCCAGGTCGCAGACCTCTCCCGCGCCGGGAAAGATCCCGTCGTCCCCATCGTTGCAGTCCCGGTTGTTCAACACGGTGCCGCTGGTCGCCTCGCAGGCGAAGACTTCGGTCGTCGGGTCTCCGTAGCCGTCGTTGTCCTGGTCGCTGTAGATGGCCACCAGGTCCACCGGGTCGTTGTCGATGACCGAGTCACAGTCGTTGTCGATCTCGTCGCAGAGCTCGTCCGCACCGGGGTTGATCGTGCCGTCGGTGTCGTCGCAGTCATCGGCGTTGTCCACGTGCCCATCGGGGGCATCGCAGGCCTCCAGGCCCTGGTCGGCATCACCGTGGCCATCCTCGTCGTTGTCGAGGTACCAGGTTTCAGGCGTGTCGCAATCAGCCACCGTCGGATCGGAGTCCGTGGTCGTGGTCCCGCCAGGGCAGCCGGTGGTGAGGGTCGCGGCTAGAGCAGCGATCAGTCCGAGGTGGCGCATGCAGATCCCTCCGGGAGGCGAGGTATTCTAGTCGGTCCTCTCGACTGTCGCAGCGTTCCAACTGTCAAGGAGCGCCTCGAGAGCTCGGATCAGCCCGCCGGGCGTTCCAGGAAAAGCGTCCCCTTGGGGTGCGGGGAACGGCCTGAGTTCTTCTTTTTCTTGACATGTCAAGGTGCCGGGGCCCATGCTCGTCACAATGGGATCCTCACTGTCTCGGTCCGACACCGAAGTCGTTCACCTCCAGCCTGATGTCGAAGTGGAGGGGGCGGCAGAGGCCCTTGCTGCCCCGACCCGAGAGGGCATCATCCAGCAGAGCCTGGAGGGTCTCCGGGGGGCTGCGAAAAGCCTGAAGGCGGACTCCGCTGCCGATCTGCACGGGGCTCGAGGGACGCTCCATTCCCTGGAGGACCAGGCCACGGCTCTGTCTGGCCTGGTGCGTGGACTGGGGCCCGACTTCACCCAGGGAGACTGGTCGCCACTGGTGGAGACCATTCACGATGCCACGACGATGGCCCACGGCAAGGTCGAGGCCTTTCTGAAGCAGACCGGACGGGCCAGGACGAGTCCCCACCTGCTGGACCTGGTGTTCAAGGCCGCGGCGGCGCTGCAGACCCTGCGGGAAGAGGCGACCCTTCTCGCCAGCCGGGGAAGCTGGTCGGTCTGAGGGGCCTCTTGCCCCCGGTCAGCTCTCGCGGTCTCGGTGGGTGCGCACGGCCTGTTCGGGGTCGGTGCCCTGGGGCACGAAGATCAGCGCGTGGCCGTTCACGCAGTGCCGGGTGCCGGTGGGGGTCTGGGGGGCATCCTGGAACACGTGCCCCAGGTGACCATCGCACCGGGCACAGCGCATCTCGGTGCGCACCATGCCGTGGTTGCTGTCCTGGTAGAGGGTGATGGCGTTCTCGCTGACCTCCTGGAAGAAGCTGGGCCAGCCACAACCGGAGTGGAACTTGTGCTGGGCATCGTAGAGATGGTGGCCACAGCCAGCACAGTGGTAGGCCCCAGGACTCTCTTCGGCCAGGTGTGGGCCGGTACCCGGTCTCTCGGTGGCGGCCTCGCGCAGAATGGCGTGCTCCATCGGGCTCAACAAGACCTGCCAGTCCGCGTCGGTGAGCTGTTTCGGGTCGATGCTGGCGTCGAGGGAGGGATCGGTGGCCATCGCGTCACTTCCATCCGGGGTGCTTCTCTCGCCTATCCGGTCCCGCCAGGGGTCTCTGTCCCCTTTACCAGCCGCAACCCTCCACCCACATCTCGTCGGAGCTCTGTGCCAGCTCATCGAGCCAGGTCTGGTGCCAGTCCCTGGCCCGGGCCACGAGATCGGCCAGGTCCGGATCGGTTGAGGCCGCTTCCGTCATCGCCTCTCCCTCCAGATCGATCAGCCCGGAGGGGGTGCCCAGCCCGGGCACCCGGCTGGAAAGGCGAGAGACCCCCTCTCCTTCTGCCCAGGAATCCTCGGCGTCCATCGGCAGCATGGACGGCTGGTCGGACCAGGCCTCGATGAAGGTGACCTCTCCTGCGTCGTTGAAGGTGAACTCCTCGTAGATGGGGCAGCCACGGCCTTCGTGGGCGTCGTAGTAGAAGACCACCCGGCAGCGGCCAAATGGCTGAACTTCAAAGGCACGGCAGTCACGCTCGGGGACGATGGAGGGGTACAGCGCCAGCAAGGCGTCGGCGGTCTGGATGTTCTCCGCTCCAAAGGCGGTGAGCTTGAGCCAGGGAGGCCACTCCCAGCGGGCCACAAGCTCCGAGTAGATCGGCGGATCCACGGTCTCGACCGAGTGGTCCATGGTGTCGAAGTACCGGCTGCTGATGTCGGCGTAGTCCTCCGGACTCCCCGTCGGCACGGAACAGGTCGACAGCGCGCCCTCGGTGCTGCAGGGATCCGGGGAACTGTCATTGGTGGTGCTGGCACAGGCCACCAGGATGGCAACAAGCAAGGCCACCTCCCCGAGCACCTTAGCGGACACCCGGTCCCCCGGCCGTGACCCAAAGCGGATACCATTGAAAGGGCGCAGGAAGACACGCGGAGTTCCATGAAGGAGATCCCCTACACCCACGAACCCATGGATCCCATGGTGTTCATTCCGGTCAAGCAGTCCCGCCGCAGTCGCCCGCGCTACCCCAAGGAATACCGGCCATTGCTGATGGTCGATGTGATCCACGACGGTCGCTATGTGCCGCCTGAGTACCTCCTGGACGAACAGGGGAATTCGTTTCCCCAGGGTCTCTTCGAGGATGACTACCTGCGGGAGCGGGACTGGGGTGCCAGCATCGTGGCCGAACGCATTGCCAGCCAGCTGGGGCTGGAGGGCTACTGCAAGGTGAACACCGCCCGGGTCCTGCTGGACTTCGGACGGTTTCCGGGGAGCACCACCACCCGCGCCCATCACCTGAAGCGCTTCGCCATCAACTACCCCTTCTCCGACCTGTTGGGGTACTCACAGAAGAAGCGCCTGCTGGAGGAGCACTACGACGTCATCAGCAAGAAGATGGACGAGGCGCTCCAGGGCAAGCTCATCAAGCTGGCGGTCCACACCTACGACAAGAAGAACCCCTCGGGCACCGAGCGGCCACACGTCTCCCTGGTGACCCGCTCCGTCGGCTTTCGAATCGACCAGGAGACTTCCCAGGGGCTCCACGACCCGCTCTTTCCACAGGTCCTGGGTGAATTCACGGCGGACCGGGTGCTGCGGGATCGGGTGAGCCTGACCCTGGAAAAGAACGGCATTCCCGTGGGGCACGACTACCCCTACCTCTTGCCCGAGGGCAGTCCAGAAGTGCGCTCCCAGGTCTGGTCCTTCTTCCAGTTTTTGCGGGGTCGCTTCGAAGAGGCTCACCCCGACAGCCAGGAACGCTCCGAGTACCAGCTGGTCTGGAACATGCTCCTGGACACCAACCTGCGGGACAGCGAGTCCGAGACCCTGCGAAGCTACATCCACTCCTTTCGCCGGGCCCCACGGGGCCGGGTGCGTGAGTTTGCGCGAGCCCAGGCGGCCTACCGGAAAATCGAGGCCTTCCGCCGGTCCGAACAGGTGGGGGTTGTCGAGGAGTACCGATACTCCGACACCCGGCACAGTTCCTTTGGCATCGAGGTTCGCAAGGACCTCGTCTGGGACTTCGACAGCGAGGGCCGGGCGATTCAGCCCAACCCCGAAAACGCCCTGGCAATTGCGGATGTCATCGCCGAAGGCATCGCCCATTACCTGCGCGACGATCGCAAGGCGATTCCGGAGATCCGGGGGACCCGGTTCAAGCGCCAGGAGGCCTGGGGTACGCCCTCGCCGGAGCCGGAGCCCATCGCCGGGCGCTGACTCCCCACTGCCCGGACCTCACCGGCGACCTTCTCAGCGCACGAAGATCTTCATCATCGCGTCGAAGATTCGACCATAGGGAGGGCGCACAAGGCTGGCGCTGTTGAGCCGGCTCTGGAGAAAGACCCCCTTCTTGTGGGAGAAGGCTTCAAAGCCCTCCTGGCCGTGGTACGCGCCCATGCCGGATGGACCGACGCCTCCAAAGGGCAGGCACTCCGCAGCCACGTGCAACATCGTGTCGTTGATCGTGACGCCACCGCTGGTGGTCTCGTTGAGCACTCGTTGAATGCGAGTCTTGTCGTGGTCGAAGTAGTAGAGCGCCAGGGGCCGGGGCCGTTCATTCACGTGGTTCAGGGCATCGTCGAGGGTGTCATAGGGAATGACTGGCAGGATCGGGCCGAAGATCTCGTCCTGGAGCAGCTCCATCTCGTCGGTGCCATCGAGCACGATCACCGGGACCATCTTGTTGTGGTCTGCCTTCCTGGAGGCATCCACGGCCTCGAGGGGCAGAATGCGTGCGCCCTTGGACTCGGCGTCCTCGATCAATGCCTGGAGCCGTGCGTGGTGCCTCTCGTTGATGATGGAGGTGTAGTTGTCGTTGTCCATGAAGCAGGGGTAGGACTTCCTGGCATGGGCCTGGAAGGCCTCGACGAAGGCATCGACCCTGTTCCGGGGAACCAGGACGTAGTCCGGTGCGATGCAGGTCTGTCCGGCATTGAGCAGCTTCCCAAAAGCGATGCTCTCGGCAGCGACGCTCAGGGGATAGCGCTCGTGGACGATGGCCGGGGACTTTCCGCCAAGCTCCAGGGTCACCGGCGTCAGGTTGTCGGCAGCGGCCCTCATGACGTGCCGGCCCACCGATGTCGACCCGGTGAAGAACAGGTGATCGAATTCCAGTTGACTGAAGGCCACCGCCACCTTGACGTCACCGGGGATGATTGCAGCGACGTCCTCGGGGAGGCAGGCGGCGAGGAGCTCGGTGAGTACCTGGTTGGTGCGTGGGGTGAACTCGCTGGGCTTGATGAGGACCCGGTTGCCTGCAGCCAGGGCGGTCACCAGGGGGATCAAGGAGAGCTGGATCGGGTAGTTCCATGGGGCGATGACCCCCACGACCCCCAGGGGTTGCAGGACAACCCGGGCGGCGGCGGGCTGGAAGATCCAGGACAGGGTTCGTTCCCTCGGTGACATCCAGTCCTTCAGGTTCTTCTGGAGGTGCTTGATGGCCTCGAGCACCACGAAGATCTCGCACATCAGGGTCTCGTGGGGACTCCGGGCGCTGAAGTCGGCGTCCACGGCCGCCGCGAGCGCGTTTTTTCGCTTCAACAACTCGTCGCGCAGGGCTCGCAGTCGTGCCTGGCGAACGCGATGGGAGGGGGTGGGCTCGGCCCGCTGTGCAGTCCGCTGCAGGGCGTGGAGTCTGTTCAGTTCAGCGATGCCATCTGGCGTTGAAGCAGTGACGTTTTCCATCCGTCCTCCCTGGGGGATCCTTGCATGGCTTCCAGAAGCCCTCGGTGGGATCCCATCCCTATTCGGAGTCAGGCAGAGATACGATGTGTCCGCAAGGCTGCTCTCCGGTGGGTGTGGCTACCGCCGTCCCCTGGAGCGTCGGAGGTTCTGTGCGTCGCATTGCTGTTCTCGGTGCCCTGGCACTGGCCTTTCCGGCTCTTGCCGGGGAGATCTGCCTGGACAGGGAGGCCAACTTTCGGGAGCAGCTGCCAGGGGCGTTGTTCGCCTGGGAATACCACGTCTATGTGGACCACGATGAGATGGGCTCCTGGAGCCGTCTGCGGCCCAACCAGGTCCGGGATGTCCTGGTGGATGCGGGCTGGAAGTCCCTGGACAATCGGGAGTTGCTCCGTGTGAGCAAGGTGCTCGTCGAGAGTGCGGGCCTGTTGAAGGGGATTGATCAGGGTTGTGGCGTGAAGCTCGCAGCCCGCGGCGTGGGCATGCCGCCGGCGGGTGATGTGATCTGGGATGTCACCCTCGTCAGCCGGGGTGAGCCCCATGTGAATGGGATCTGCGAACCGGACTGCTTCGGACATTGATCCAGGTGGGCACTGCCTCCTGGCCGTCCCTCCAATAGACTCAGGGAGTGAGCGGACCCCCTCCCCTCGACGCGCTCGCTCAGGAACCGGCTTCCAGAGAACGCTTCGGAACCTTTGCCGGTGTCTTTCGGCCGACTGCCCTCACGATCCTGGGGGCAATGCTCTATTTGCGGGAAGGCTGGCTTGTGGGCAACGGGGGCCTGCTGGGGGCCCTGAGCATCCTGGCGGCCTGCTACCTGGTGACCGGCACCACGGCCCTGTCCCTGTCCAGCCTGGCGACCAACCACAGGGTTCGTGCCGGCGGGGCCTTTGCCATCATCTCCCAGGCCCTGGGTCTCGAGGCGGGTGGAGCCATTGGCTTGCCGCTCTACCTGGCCCAGGCGGCCTCATCTGCGCTCTACCTGTTCGCCTTTACTGAAGGCGTGCAGATGATCGTCCCTGGGATCGAGCCCACCCAGGTGGTGATTGCGGCCTTCGTCATCGTGGCCCTGGTGGCCTGGCGGTCCGCCCAGCTGGCGATTCGTGCCCAGGCCGCGATGGCGTTGGTGGTGGTGATCGCCCTGGGATCGGCGCTCTTCGGCGTCTTCAAGGCGCCCACCGTTGAGATCGTCTTCATGGGGGCCTGGCAGGAGCGGGACTGGTTCGAGACCTTTGCCCTGTTCTTTCCGGCAGCCACGGGCATCATGGTCGGTGTCGGCATGAGTGGCAGCCTGGAGTGCCCCCGGCGAGCCCTGCCCCGAGGGACCCTGGCAGCATGGGGGGTGACCGGGGGGGTCTATGCCCTGTTTGCACTCTGGTTTTCCCTGGTGGCCACGCCCGAGGAGTTGTTGTCCTCGGGGACGACCATTCGAGACCATGCCCTCGTGCCGTCGCTGGTTCTGGTCGGCCTGTTGGCATCGACACTGATGGCGGCCCTGGCGTCCCTGGTGGCTGCCCCCCGTTTGTTGATGGCGATGGCGGAGCACGGAGTGGTGCCCGCGGCGGGCTGGTTGTCCCGCAAGGACGGTGCGGGAGGACCGCGCAATGCCACCCTGGTGACCACGATCATCGCCGCCCTGGCGCTGTTGACCGGGTCGTTGGACGCGGTGGCCCCCTGGCTGACGAGTTTCTTCATCACGACCTACCTGGCGGTGAATGTGGTGGTGCTGATGGAGCAGCGCCTGGCGATGATCTCCTTCCGGCCCACCTTTGCAGTGCCCACTTTGGTGCCCCTGGCCGGGGCGATCATCTGTGGCCTGGCCCTCAGCCTTGCGAGCCCCGGAGGCGGCCTGGCGGAGATTGGCGCCGTGGCTGGCCTCTACCTCTGGCTCGTGCGCAAGGGCCTCCGAACCCCCTGGGAGACGGTGGAGTCGGGGGTGGCGGTCAACGTGGCTGCCTGGGCGGCCCGAAAGGCCTCTGGCCTCGAGCACAGCGAACGGGCCTGGAAGCCGGACCTGTTGGTCCCGGTCGCCGATACCGCCGAGGTGCGGGAATTGATGCCGCTGATCGAGGCACTGACCGTGCGTGGGGGTTCGGTGAAGCTGGTGGGGCTGGACCTGAACGCCCCCCTTCGAATGGCCATGGAGCGCACCGGGCTCACCCTGCGTCGCCAGGGAATCCACACCTCCTGGACGGCCATCGAGGACGAGGGATTTGCCCACGGACTCACGGTTGCAATGGACGTGCTCCAGGGCTCGCTCTTTCCCCCGAACCTGGTGGTCGTGCATGCCGGTCACCACGACGAGGACACCCTGCAGCGCATCCTGGATCGCTGTCGACGTCTCCGGGTGGGTGCCCTGTTCTACCTGCCCGACCCGGAGCGCGGGCTGGGCGAGAAGCGAGCGGTCCATGTCTGGCTGTCCGATCGCAGCCCGGAATGGGCCCTGGAGCTGCACCTGGCGAACCTGGACCTCCCGGTGCTCTGTGGGTACCTGCTCACCCGGGCCTGGAACGCCCGGCTGGGACTTCTGACCGTCATCCACGAACTCAAGGAAGCCGACGCTGCCAAGGCCTGGCTGCTCTCCCTGGTGGAGATCGGACGACTGCCCCCCGGCACCACGACCTCGGTCCGACATGGGGGCTTTCAGCAGATGGTGGCCAATGCCCCCGAGGCGGACCTGCATCTCTTCGGTCTGGGGGACCGTGTGGAGGTCAAGCGGCTCCAGGAGTTTCGAGAGGCTGCAGGCTCGGCCTGTCTCTTCCTGATCGATTCTGGCCGGGAGAGCTTGCTGGCCTGAGGGGTCGCCTATCCCTGGTCTCCTGGAGATCCGGGTGGACTCGGCAGTCCGCTGGCCGGGATGGATCATCCACCCCGGATCGACCCTGTGGCGGACCTGCGATAATGAATGGCCATTCATTTGTCAGCGCGGACGGTTCATGAGCGCCTATCCCCATCTCCTTGCGCCCCTCGAGGTCGCCCACGTCACCCTGCGGAACCGTGTACTCATGGGCTCGATGCACGTGGGCATGGAGGAGGACCGGGACTACCGGGAGTTCGCCGCCTATTTTGCGGCCCGTGCGGCCGGTGGGGTCGGGCTCATCGTCACCGGTGGAATCAGCCCCAACATGGCCGGTTGGCTCAAGCCCCTGGCAGCCACCATGAACCGCAAGCGACATGTGCGGCGGCACCGGGTCGTGACCGATGCGGTGCATGCCGAGGGGGGGCACATCGCGATGCAGGTCCTCCATGCGGGTCGCTACGGCTACAGCCCGTTTTCAGTGGCTCCGTCGCGGATCAAGTCCCCGATCACGCCATTCACGCCGAGAGCCCTGTCCACCCGCGGGGTGGAGAAGACCATCCAGGCCTTTGTGCACAGTGCCGTCCTGGCCCAGGAGGCTGGCTATGACGGTGTGGAGGTGATGGGGTCCGAGGGGTACCTGATCAACCAGTTCCTGGTCACCCACACCAACCGGCGAAAGGATGAGTGGGGCGGCGACTACGCCCAGCGAATTCGGTTCCCGCTGGAGATCGTGCGGCGGACCCGGGCCGCCGTGGGACCGGACTTCGTGATCGTGTTCCGGCTCTCGATGCTGGACCTGATCCCGGAGGGCTCGACCTGGCCCGAGGTCGTGATGCTCGCAAAGGCGCTGGAAGAGGCCGGGGCCTCGATCCTGAACACCGGCATTGGCTGGCACGAGGCCCGGGTTCCGACCATCGCCACCCTGGTGCCGCGAGGCGCGTTCACCTGGGTCACCCGGAAGCTGATGGGCGAGATCTCCCTTCCCCTGGTCACCAGCAACCGCATCAACGACCCGGCGGATGCCGAGGCCATCCTGGCCCGGGGTGACGCGAACATGATCTCCATGGCCCGACCGCTGCTGGCGGACGCGGAATTCGTGAACAAGGCAGCATCGGATCGAGCCAATCGGATCAACACCTGCATCGCCTGCAACCAGGCCTGTCTCGACCATGTCTTCGAGAACAAGAACGCCAGCTGCCTGGTCAACCCCTTCGCCTGCCAGGAGACCAGCTTCACCCTGAGTCCGGCGGCCACCCCACGCAAGGTTGCAGTGGTCGGTGCAGGGCCGGCCGGGCTCGCTGCAGCAGCCAGTGCAGGCGAGCGGGGCCACGCCGTGACCCTGTTCGAAGCCAGTGACAGGCTTGGTGGCCAGTTCAACCTGGCCATGCGCATCCCGGGCAAGGAGGAGTTCGAGCAGACCCTGCGGTACTTCACCCACCGGCTGGATGACGCGGGGGTGGAACTGAAGTTGGGGACCCGGGTGGGCGCCGAAGACCTGGGAGATTTCGACGTGGTCATCGTCGCCACGGGCGTGCACCCTCGGAAGATCGGATTGCCCGGTGCGGACCGGCCGGAGGTGCTGGCCTACGACGAGGTCATCCGAGGTGCCCCGGTCGGCAAGCGGGTGGTGATCATCGGTGCTGGCGGCATTGGCTTCGACGTGGGTGAGTTCCTGACCCATGTGCACCGGGAAGGCCCGTCGCTGGATGCATTTCTCGCCGAGTGGGGCATTGATGGATCCCACTCCGAGCGTGGGGGACTGCGCCCGGTCCAGGAGCCCAGGCCTCCTCGGCAGGTGATTCTCTGCCAGCGCAGCAAGGGCAAGCTGGGGGCTTCCCTGGGCAAGACCACGGGCTGGATTCACCGCACCCAGTTGAAGAAGCGGGGGGTCGAGATGCTGAGGGAGTGTCAGTACGAGCGCATCGACGATGCCGGACTGCACCTGACCGTGGCGGGGGAGTCCCGTGTGCTGGCCGTGGACAACGTGGTGATCTGCGCCGGCCAGGTCTCCAACAACGGGCTGGTGGAGGCCCTGGCGGGGCAAGGGCTGGAGGTGCACGTGGTGGGCGGTGCACGGCTCGCCGGGGAGCTGGATGCCAAGCGAGCCATCGCTGAAGGAACGCGGGTCGCGGCAGGGCTCTAAGGCACGTTCTTGTGGGGCTCCGGGACCCTACCTGGCAGCCTCGTAGAAGACGTTGATGTTGTCCGGGAGGCTCTTTTCGCTGGCCCAGGCACCGGCACTGCTGGGAACCGAGCCGCCCGGGTCGCTGACCGCTCCATAGGTGATCGTGCAGCGGTCGGGGCCCGCCGGGACCAGGTCCCAGAATCCCTGGTTCAGCACCGTGTAGACGGCCCCGTAGGTGTCTTCCACCCGGTCCCTGGTGCTGGGGTACTGGTTCTTGTCGGCCAGGGTCCAGGTCTGCTTGTGGTGTCCGGCTTCACCGCCGACATTGGTCTCGTTTTCCGCGACGATGATCCAGTAGCGGTGGGAGATCAGGGGCAGGTCCAACACCTGGAGGATGACCACCGTGTTGCCCTTTCGCTGCAGGATCTTGGATTCCTCCAGGGTCGTGTTGATCGCCGCGTGGCGGTCGGGGTTGCTGACCTGGAGCCAGTAGCGGTTGCAGTCCACGTCCACGGTGCGGGTACCCCGGAAGGCCAGCACCGGGATGCCGGGAATCTGCTTCTGGGAAACGGCGACGCCCTTGCTGGTCTTGAGGGCACTCCATCCCTGGGGACTCGTCAGTGCCGCAGTCACCTGGGCGGGGGAGGGAGAAGCCTGGGCAAGAGCAAGGACCAGGGGGATCAGGGAGACCATGACGGCGCTCGGGGGATGGGTGTCCGGGGGAGACGAACCAGGAAGCAGTGGGATTCACTGGACTCATACCGGGCCCCGCGGATTCCGACGAGGTGATGAGTTGGGGAGAAGGGCCCTGGAACCAGCCTGTGCCAGGATGCGAGCCCGGAGGATCCCATGGCCCGCATCCTGTTTCCCCTGTCATTCGCCGGATCGGCGTTGGTCCTGGTCGTTCTTGGCCTGGCCGGGTGCGGTCCCAAGAAGACCCCGGAAGCCGCGGCCTCTCCTGGCACCTCCATGGAGACCGCGATCCAGGTGTGTGGGCCCAGTGGGCGGCGGACCTACCTGGCCCGGCTCACCTGTCCGGGAGAGGATCCCGTGGGCCAGGCCACCCTGTCCGGGTCTGTGGGCCCCCGGGCGGATGGGCATCCTGTGGACCACCTCCAGGTCAACTGTCCGGATGGCACGGCCCACGAGATCTTCATGGACATGGAGCACTGTGAAGACGCGGACCCCCTGCAAGAGGTGGGGGGACTGGGCGTGCTGCCCCCACCCCCGCCCCCGGAACTCGTGCCCTGGGAGCCTGGAGAAGGGGGCATTCCCATGGATGCGGTGGCCCGGGTGCCGGAACAGGGGGTCCTGCTCGAAGTGGTGGATGTGGGCTCTGAGCCTCGCCGGGTACTGCGCTACACCCCTGTGCCAGGACAGCAGGAGCAGGTGCGGATGCGCATGCTCATGGCCATGGAGATGACGATCGCCGGCAACAGCGGGGGTCGGATGATGCTCCCCGTGATGATCATGGACATGGACATGGTGGTCACGGATGTGTCGGACCACGAGATCGTCTACGAGGCCGATGTGACCCAGGCGACGGTGGATCGATCCGGGGACATGGCGTCCTTTCCCCCCGAGATGCTCGTGGAGCTGGAGACCGCCCTGAAGCCGCTGGAAGGAATGACCGGCACGGCACGCATCAGCGATCGGGGGGAGTCGCTGGACGCGGTGTTCACGCTGCCGAAGGATGCTCCGGAAGAACTGGCCCAGCAGATGTCCTCCTTTTCTGACTCGGCCCAGAACATGGCGGTGCCGGTTCCTCTGGAGGCCGTGGGTGAGGGGGCTCGGTGGTCGGTCTACAGCCAGGTGAATTCCAATGGCTTTCGGATCGTGCAACGTGCGGATGTGTTGCTGGCGGAATTGGAGGAGGACCGCATCTCCCTGGAGATGACCATCGTGCAGCAGCCACTGGAGGCCAATCCCCAGATGTCGTCACTTCCGCCTGGGACAGAAATGGAGATGCTCCGGTTCACCTCTGAGGGAAGCGCTGCCTCGGTGATCGAGTTGGGACGGCTGGTCCCCATCGAGGCCTCCTCCAGCGTGGGAATGGACTTCGCCTTTGCCATGGTCGGGGAAGGTCAGCGTGTTGAAGCGGAGATGTCCATGGACATGTCCATGGAACTGTCGAGATTGGAGTAGGCGATGGGGTGGTGGCTTCTCGGGTGTGTGACATCCGGGCCCAGAGCCTTGCCCGAATCCTGGGACCTCTTTGCCTGGCCCGATTCGAGCCATCAGCTGTGGGGCGAGGTCTGGGGGGAGATGGCGGAAGTCCCCCAGGACTGGCAGTCTCCTCAGGTCTCGGCCTCCGAGGTTCACCTGAGTCAGTGGTGGTGTGGCCCTGGGGTGGACGCCGATGCCTGCTGGACTGGCGCGGTGGCCGGAGGGGAGACCCGCAACACGGCCTGGCGCGGGCTCTCCGCAGTCACCGATGGGCACGGGAAGGTGTCCCAGATGGTGGTGGATGTCGGGAGCGTGCCCAGCCAGGGTGCCTGGGGCATCTCGTTGTCCCTTCGTGTGGATGCCGTGGACGGGAAGTTGATCGACTGGAGCCTGGCCCTGGTTCGGTGGGCGGAGAACCGCCTCACCGCCCGGATCGACCTGGGGCCTGAACTCTCCCACGGGGTCGAACAGACCTCTTTTTATGTTCCAGGGCCGGACTGGGCTTCCGTGATCGAGTCCCCCTCCTCGTTGCGGAAACACACGGTGGCGGGCCTGGAGGTGCTGCTGTTGGAGGTCGAACGGGGAATCGCGGCCCACGAGGTTCGCAAGTGCATCTATGGCCGCTATTACGGCGATGGAACGCCACGCTGCGACCCGGTGGCTCTGTCTCCCCAGGAGGAGGTCGGGGCTCTTGAGCAGTCCCGTGCGACGCTCAAGCACCGGATTCGTCTCCTGGAACAGGACGCGGAAGTGCTCCATGGCATGGTGAAGGGCGCTCTTCCCGGGTCTCTGTTGTCCCTTCGTTGATCGGTCCAGCCCGACCCGCCCGACGTTATCCCCTGGGGCGAATGAGGACTGCCATGGAACCCCTGAACCCTCCCCGCCGCGTGCTCATGGGGCCCGGTCCCTCCGATGTGGATCCGGCCGTGCTGCAAGCCATGTCTGCCCCGACGATAGGCCACCTGGACCCGGCATTTCTCAAGATCATGGACGAGGTCAAGCAGATGCTGCAGGAGTTGTTCGGGACGGCTCACGACCTGACCCTGCCCATGAGCGGCACTGGCTCCGCAGGCATGGAGACCCTGATGGTCAACCTGCTCCAGCCGGGGGATCGCGTCCTGGTGGGAGTCAACGGGGTCTTCGGAACCCGGATGTGCGAGGTGGCCCGCCGCTGTGGCGCCGAGGTGGTGGTCGTGGAGCGTCCTTGGGGAGAGGCTCTTGCGGTGGAAGACTTTCGAAGGGTTGCCGATGGGCGCCGTTTCCGTGCCCTGTTCGTGGTCCATGCGGAGACCTCGACGGGCGTGCTCCAGCCGCTCGAGGGCTTTCGAGGGCTGGCCGACGAGTTGGGGGCGTTCTTCGCCATCGACTGCGTGACGAGCCTGGCGGGTCTGCCCGTCGAGTTGGACCGGCACGGCGTGGACGCGGCCTATTCCGGGACTCAGAAGTGCCTCTCGGCCCCACCGGGCCTGGCGCCGGTCAGCTTCTCGGACCGGGCCTTTGCTTCCGTGGGGAACCGGTCCACACCTGTCCAGTCCTGGTACCTGGACCTGTCCCTGATCAACCGGTACTGGGGGGGCGAGCGGGCGTACCACCACACCGCACCGATCAACAGCGTCTATGGGCTGCACGAGGCCTGTCGCCTGGCGCTGGAGGAGGGGCTCGAGGCCCGTTGGGCCCGGCATCGTGCCCTGGGCGCCGAGTTGGCGGGTGGACTGGAAGCCCTGGGACTGTCACTTCCGGTGGCTCCGGCTCTGCGGCTGCCGCAGCTGGCGGTGGTTCAGATCCCGGACGGCGTCGACGACAGGGCCGTGCGCAGCCGGCTCCTGGAGTGCCACGACCTGGAGATCGGGGGAGGTCTCGGCGCCTTTGCCGGGAAGCGCTGGCGCATCGGCCTGATGGGCAGTGCCTGCACCGCGGACAATGTCTCCCTCTGCCTGGGGGCCCTTGCCGAGGCCCTGGGGCGGTAGGGCGAGTCCCTCAGTTGCAGGGGTCGTTTTCCCAGCCGGGTGTGCCTGGCTCACCCCCGCTGGTGGTGACCGTGGTCTGGTCACACCAGTTGGAGGCGGTGTCGTTGTTGTCCGCGGACAGGAAATCAGGGTCCAGCCCGATGGCCGCGCCGATGCTGAACCAGTCCTGGGTATAGAAGACCTCGTCGATGACGACCCCGTCGCTTCGGGACAGGATGACCTCGTCGGAGCCATTGCCCAGGGCCAGGGCATCCGCGGACTTCCGCTTGAACGGTCCGTCGCAGGTCACGCCTCCATTGCTCGCCGGGCTGACATCGGCGCAGAGCACCACGAAGCGACTGCCAGGGACCACGATGGACTGCTCGATCAGGTACTCGTCGTAGTCGTTGTCATGGAAGCGGTAGCCCTGGATGTCGATGGCGTAGCTGGCGGTGTTGTAGAGCTCCACCCATTCCCCGACCTCGTCGGCCACCACGCTGGGGTTGATCATCAGTTCGCTGAAGATCAGGTCCCCCACCTGGGCGGGTTCCTGGACCTCGCCGATGGAGACCTCGATGGTGTCGATACCGGTCTCGTCTTCGCTGTCGGTGACCTCCAGAGAGATGGTGTGGGTGCCGTCGCTCAGGTTGTCGATGAACAGGGCGCTCTCGCCGTCTCCGCTCAGAGCGCCCGCCAGCGAGCCGTCCAGGCTGGACGACCAGGCGTAGACGAGTTGATCGACCTCGTCGTCTTCAGCCTCGCCTCGAAAGGTGATCTCCTCTGCGGGCTCGAATATCGACCCGTCGTCGGGGGCCGTGATCGTGACCTTGGGGGCCGACAGGGGTGGTTCGAGGACCCACTGAATGCCGGCGGTCGCCAGGTCCCCGTCGGTGTCGGTGGCGGTGATCTCGGTGCGGTGTTCGCCAAGGGCGAGGTCCTCGACATCGAGGGTGTACACCACCTGGCCATCCGCATTGGCGCTGCCCGGGGCCGGGCCTCCCTGGTCCAGGGTCCAGGTGATGTCCAGGTCGGTGGGGACGTCCCAGGCGTCGGAGACCTCTGCCTCGAAGACCGCTCCACCGTCTCCCTTGCGCACCACGGCCATCGGCTCCGGGCTGACGATCGCCACGACGGGGGAACTCTGGATGCGGTTGACCGAGTTGTCGGGCTCACAGCCTGCGAGTGCAATGACGAGCAGGAAGGGGATCACGCCGACCTCCGGAGAGCGGGCAACGTCTTCTATCGCGTTGGAGCGACTACTTCTCCGAACAACTGTTGTCGGCGCAGGTGAAGGAGTAGTCGGCCCCGGCGGTGATGCTGTCCCCGCTCCCGCTGCTGCCATCGTCCACGTAGATGTCCTGGGGGTTGTTCAGGCTGAAGTCGCAGTCGGTCCCGTCGATGGTGGACTGGTAGTAGACGTAGATTCCACCGCCCAGGGGCGCGTTGTTGTTGGTGAACACCACCCGTGCCAGGGTCGCGTCGCCGTAGACCAGCAGTCCCCCACCGTAGTCACTGCCGTCGTTCGTGTTGCCCGTGATGGTGGTGTCCTGAATGGTGATGGTGCTGTCGTAGACCCAGATGCCGGCGGCAAAGGTGCTCGCGGTGTTGTCCTGGAACAGGCTGTCGGTGATGGTCACGTCGCTATTGAACATGGCCAGTGCGCCGCCATCCAGGGCATCGTTTCTCTGGAATGACACGTGGTCCATCGTGGCGGTGGAGAACCACAGGGTCATGGCCCCGCCATCGTCCTCGGAGATGTTGTCCACCAGGCTGGTGTCGGTCATCTCCAGGGTGCATTCCCGGGTGTAGATGCCGGCACCGTCGTTGGCGAAGCTATTGGAGAAGATCACGTCCTGGGTGATCACCGTGCCCTGCTGCTCACAGTAGATGCCCCCACCGCCGGAGTTGTGTTCCACGTCCAGGCCTGCCCCCCTGTCCAGGGTGATGTTCTCCACGCTCAGGGTCACGTCGGGACCGAGCACATCCAGAATGGTGCCGCTCTCGCCTCCGGAGAGCACGGTGTCGGCGGGGAGGTCTCCCAGTCCCACGACAGACAGGTCGGCCCGGACCAGCACCCGGGAAAACCAGGTGCCGGGACACACCGTCAGCGTGCCAGGCAGACCCAGGGTCAGGTACTCACCAGACTCGAAGAAGGAGGTCAGGTCGTTCACCACCCCGTCCGTGGTCGTGAAGGTCACGACGGCCTGTTCACAGGCGGTGGTGCCGGTGTCGGTGTCGGTGTTGGTGTTGGTGTCGGTGGTGGACGTGGTCTCGGTGTCATCACCGGAATCGGTGGTGGTTGAGGCGCCGCAACCGGCCAGAGTCAGGATGAGGATCAGTGCAGTCACCGGCGCATCATAGACCCGCCGTGTCCGCCTGTTGAATTGACGCCAGACTTGATGTTGTCTCGTGACCGCTACAAGCTACGGTTTCGAGATGTGGGGCATTTGCGGAGCGAGGATGATCTGGCTGTACTTGATCGCATGCGGTGGGACATCGGACACCGGTGACACTGCTCCGGAGCCTGTGTCGCTGGAATGGGACTACGCGGTCCAGCCGAAGAAGGTCAAGTTCGGCGACCAGCCGGTGGGCACCCTGGCCACCCAGGTCGTCAACGTCAAGAACACCGGTGAGGACGACCTCCTGTTTGTGGACTTTGCCGCACCGGCGCTCGATGGGTTGGAGGTCACGTCGCCCACGGCCTTTTCCATTGCTCCAGGCCGTTCCCAGGACCTGGTGGTGTCCTGGGTGCCGGGTTTTGCCGGGACCATGTCCGATGAATTCGTCCTGTGGTTGGGTGCTTCGACCCAGGACACCGAAGAGGTCACCGTGCCGTTGAGCGGCTCCGGCCAGGGCCCGGTGATGACGATCTCCTCCCAGGAATACGACTTCGGGGGCGTCAATGTGGGCTGCAATGCAGACGTCACCTTCTCGCTGACGAACACAGGAAATGCAGACCTGAGCATCGAGACCCTCTCGCTGGAAGGGGACGAGGTCTTCGTCCTCACGGACACCACCCTGGCGGAGCCCTTTCCCTGGACCCTGGCGCCCTTCACCAGCCGGGACATCCAGGTGGTCTATGAGCCGGTGGAACAGAACCCGGACAAGGGCGTGGTGACCCTGACGTCGGACGCGGGCAGTGTGTCCTCGTCACTGGCGGGCGAGGGCATGGTCGATGGCTCGAACGTGCTCAGCTACGTCGTCGGCGAGCGCAACAAGAGCACGATCCTGGTTCACGTCAACGAGGTCGCCATCGAGGGGCCCTACGGGACCTTTTCCCAGCACCTCGACGACTCGCTGCCGGTCTTCTTCCAGACGCTCCAGGACAACCGGGCCGACTACCGGGTCGCCTTCTTCTGGAGTTCCGATGGCACGGTCGATGGGTCCGTGCCGTACCTGGACGACACCTACTCCCCCGAGGAGTCCCGGCAGGTCGTGCTCGACGCCATCGCGGCGGGTGGCAATGCCGGGGACAATGATCGCAACTTCACCTCGCTCATGAACGCCATCGAGGAGCAGTCCAACTGGCTCTTCGAAGACGACAACTGGACGAAGAGCAAGCTCTCGCTGGTCGCCATCAACCGGGACGTGGAGCAGAGCGGTGGTCACTACACCCAGTACGTGGAGCAGGCCCAGAGCTACAAGGAGGACCCGGAGAAGGTCCTCTTTCACGCCATCGCTGGCCCCTACCCCTCGGGCTGTGGCGTGGCGGAGCCCTTCCAGGGATACAAGGAGGCGGTCGATGAGACTGGTGGCGTGTTCCTGACCATCTGCGAATCCGACTGGACCAGCAACATGGAGCAGCTCGCGGCCGCGTCCATGGACGGGGCGGAGTTCTTTCCCCTCACCGGCTCGCCCCTGATCTCGACGATCACCGTCAAGCTCGACGACATTCCCGCCTCCACCGGGTGGGAGTACGACGCCAACCTCAACGCCATCGTGTTCGAGGACGATTCCTACCCGAGGGAAGGCACGGTCGTGGAGATCAACTACCTGAAGTCTGACGGCTGCGGTTGAGGCCTACTGACAGACCTGCAACTCCAGGTTGCAGTCCAGGCCGTCCGGGCAGTCCACGTCGCTCACACAGGGCGTGAAGCCCACCACGTCCACATCGATCGTCAGTGGAGCGACCAGGGTGAAGTCCATGCACCCCTCTCCGGCAGGCCCGTGGTCCTGGGTGCGTCGCTCCAGGCTTCCGCTGGGAAAGCCCGTGACGCCAGCCTCGACCAGGGCGGTGACGATGCTGGCCTCGACGGTGGCTTCGCCGGTGTCCGAAAAGGTGCAGTCCAGGGCCCCGGGGGAAGTGCCGTGCTGGTCCACGTTGATGGACACCCCGATCTCCGAGCGCACGATGTCCCCGGTCGGGGGCTCCCAACGCACGGTCATCGACACCCCGGCCTCCAGGACCCACTCGACGTCCAGGGTCACCAGCGGTTCCACCCCGACCCCGTAGAGGGTGCTCGGTCCGTACACCCCCCCGGGCATGTCCAGGACCACGACCGCTCCGGCAGCAAAGGGTGGCGTGGGCAAGGTGGAGTCGTAGTAGGTGTTGCCCGGAAACACCGGCTCCATCTCGACGTCCTGGGCCAGCCCGAAGACGGAGACCGTGCCCAGATCCTGGTGGGCCGGGTAGGGCAGGCAGTTGCCGTCGAAGTCGCAGGTCTCGCCGGGGGCACAGGCCGGGTCGCAGAAGGGGTTGTTTCGACGCAATAGCCGGCAATTCCCGTCGGACGCGATCGGCTCCAGGACGGTCTGGGGGACGACCCCGTCTGCCACGGTTCCTTCGGCACCCGTGCCATCCGTGGCGCTGATCACGCTGAAGCCGCCAAAGTCGACGTCCATCTCGCAGGCCCCGCCCAGGGGGACTGTGGCCGGGTCCAGGTCCTGGAACCCGGAGTCTCCTGTGCCGGTGTCCCCGGTACAGGCCCACAATGCCAACAGGGAGACCAGCATCAGCCCTCTACCCGACATGGGGACCGGTCAGTTCGAGGTGACGGTGTGGGTTCCGTCCCAGGAAAAGCTCTCTCCGGTCTCGTCGTCGACGCAGCTGCCCTCGGAGTGGTACCCCGTCGTGTCTTCGTCGCGTTCAGCCACCGCACCGTGCCAGGAGCAGGTAAAGCTGCCGTTGGTGCCCCGGACCTGGAGTGTCGCGCTCACAGAGTCCACTTCTGAGCTCACCTGGGTATGGGTGTAGTCCAGGGTGATCACCAGGGTGTCTTCCTGGCTACCGTCGTTGTCGATGTCCACGAAGCAGAGGATCTCCAGGGTCACGCTATCGGTGGCCCCTGTGACCAGCGTGGTGAGGCGCATGGCCGCACGGGAGCGGGCCTCCCAGAAGGCGCCGTCGGAGAACACGCCGTCCTCTTCCGGGTCGATGAGCTTCTGGGTGAGATCGACGCTGTAGATGATCTCCTCCCGGTCCTCGGTCAGCCACTCGGTGATCTCGAGGGCCAGAATTCCATCCGTGTACTCGACCCGGTCCCCTTCGGTGTATTGCCAGCCATCGAACTCGATGCTGAGCTCACCCCGCTCGTATTCGTCGGTGGTGGTCTCGCTCAGGGTGAAGATGATCGAACCCTTGGCGTTGTCGTCCCCCTCGTCTCCCAGTCGCAGGATGCAGCTGTCGATGGTCAGTTCGACCTCGCAGGTCTCGCCCGAGTCGCATTCGTCGAATTCCTGGATGTCGGTGATGAGGTCCGTGACGCAGAAGATGTCGTAGACCGTGGAGGCAGCGCCGTAGGACAGGGCCTGGTCCAGGACTTCGGGGGCGACAAGGATGTCCAGCGGGGTGCCGGTTCGGCGGCGACGGGACTGGGAGGACTTCAGGGCGCCGGCCATGTCCTCGGCGTCAAAGGCGTCTCCTGCGTTGAACCAGTCGTCGGCGATGGCGACCATGGAGCCGTCATCCACCGAGCCAGAGGGGTTCTCCAACTGGGCACGCACTTCTTCGGGGGTCAGGTATTCCCCCTTGCAGCCCACCAGGGCTGTCAGTGCAGCGAAAACGAGTGTCGTGAAGAGTCGAAAAGACATGGTTCCTCTGGTCCTGGTTGTCAGTGCCGGTGGCCGGCAAAAGCCATGGGCGCTTCTTTATTCGATCTCGGAGGGAAATTGCCCCGATGGCTCGTGAATAGGGGGAGGCGCAGTTCCTCAGAAGGTGGCCTGAAACCCCCAGGATGGGGCGATCACGAGGCCCCGCATGGAGTAGTCCCGGTCAAAGACCTCCAGCTCCCCGCTGGCGTAGAGGACCGAGATCTCGGCGGTGAAGTGGACATAGCGGAACCCGAGTCCTCCCCCGATGAAGCCGCCCAGGTAGCGCATGCTGTTCCGGGTCGAGGTCTCGCCCAGCCCCACCCGCGTGGCGTCGATCTCCAGGCTGTAGGGACTGACCATGGCCTTGGCTCCGATCCAGAGCTTCCCCCATTCCTCCCACTCCCGGCCCACGGTGGCAGTGGCGGACAGATCCATGCGCCGGACCTTGGCCACATCCACCCAGCTGTTGAGCTTGTTGGCGTAGCTGATCCAGGAGCCTCCACCGTTGTAGGCCGCACGGATGCCAAGGTTGGCATGCCACTGGTCCTTGCTGATGCCCTTGCGCAGACCCAGTCCGTAGATCCCGTTGCCGAATCTGCCGCTGAATTCGAAACGCCTGGGCAGCCCCACGGCGTACTCGAGAAAGGTCCCATACCCCGGAGAACTCAAGGCGATCGCCGTGGCGCCTCCCACGAGGTCCAGAGCCTGCTCCTCGGTCACCTGGACCTCGTTGTCCTGGGTCTCGGCAATGAGCAGCGCCGTGTTCCAGGACTCCACCACCCCCGAGGTTGGCACGACGATGTTGTTGCCCTGGGTGACCTGCATCTCTCCCGCACGAAGCACCCGGGCGGAGC
Organism: uncultured Enterobacterales bacterium; assembly: GCA_964567625.1. Lineage (GTDB taxonomy): Bacteria > Myxococcota_A > UBA796 > UBA796 > CAJQPC01 > CAYFPX01. The sequence goes on from CAZMNK010000001.1 coordinate 54,587, forward strand.
GCAACTCGGCCAGGTTCATCGCACAGCCGGACAGCAGGGTCAGGGCGGTCAGGACCATCAGATGTGTTCTCCCAGGGGGGCCTCGGGGGGGGCCTCGATGACCAGGGGTTCCAGGGTCGCCGAGTGGCCGTCGACCAGGACACCGGAGAGGTCGATGCTGAGAGAGGGAAGTCGCCGGAAATCTCGCCCGTACTGGTGAAAGTTCAGCTGGATTTCGATCGCCTGTCCGGGTGCCACGCCGCGGTCTTCGGTGTCCTTTCGCCGGACCTTCTTCCAGGCATTGGAGAGGTCACTCATGCGGCGCTCCAGGTAGGACACATACCCGACCACCTCCTCCCCATCGGGCAAGGTGAGCACAAAGGACTCAAAGGTCACCTGGACCGGATCCGGGGTGACGTTCTCCACCTCGATCCGCAACCAGACATCTTTCTGGGTCACCAGGCTCTCGGTGGTGGCCACCCGCACCTGGTTTCCGGAGACCTCGGGGGTGGAAAAGGCCCAGGTTCTCTGCATGGCAGCGCAACCAGATCCGGCGAGAATCACGGACGCAAGGCACAGCAAGGTGGTCTTTTGACCCATTCCTTCTCCGGCAGGGCGGACTTACCCCGCCCCCTTGGACACCGGTGGGGGCGGAGAGAGCTACCGCTTCTTGGCTTTCGATTCGGGATTCAGGGTGGCCTTGCCCCGCGCTTCCAGGGCCCCCACGGTTTCGTCCTGGCGGTACTCCACGGCGCTGCTTCGCAGGGTGACATTGAAGCGGCCCACGTGGGAGGCAAAGGTCACGCGGCGCAGGGAACTCCGGGCCTTGATGGCCTGCTCATGGGCGTGGCCGAAGGCCGTCTTGGGAAGGAGCAAGGCAAAGGTGTCGTCTTCGATCCGGCTGAGCACGTCGGTTTCCTCGACCACTTCGGTCAACTGTCTTCCCAGGGTCTTCAGGACCGTGTTCCGGGCCGTCTCCCCGTAGCGTTCGGTCAAGAGGGCGAGGTTGTCGACCACCACCAGGACCAGGCTGAGGGGTTGATGGCCGTCGTTGCAGGCTCGTACGGCCCGCAGGATCAGGCGGTCGTGGGTCTCCCGGCTGTACACGCCAGTGAGGGGATCCCAGAGTCCCTTGAGCGTCTTGACCGGCTCGATGACCTGTTCCTGGTCGTCGCCGTAGTGCTCGAGGTTCTTGCGAATGCGGCGGCAGGAGTCCAGCACGCCGAGGATGGCGGCCTGCTTTTCGATGCGGCGCTCCAGGTCCTTGGTGCGGGCCCGGGTGCTGCTCATGCGAATCTCAAGCTTGTTCGCATCCTTGGCCAGTGCCTCCAGTGCCTGGATGATCTGGCTTCGCATGCTTCGCAGGGCTTCAGCGTCGTGGGTTTCCGCAAAGGTGCGGGCCAGCCTGCCGGCGTTTCTGGAAATTCGTCCAGAGGTGGTCACCGTGCCGGCCAGTGCCTGGCTGACGGCCTCCAGGATCATCGCGGTCTCGCCATGGGCGTTGAGCACCCGGCGTCGAATCGGTGCTGCGGCTTCCCGCAGGGCCCGGGCCTTGGCCGTCAGCTTTCGAGCGTGGCTGATGTCTACTCGAGCGGGCACGCTGGCCTGGAGCTTCATGATGGAGCGCTCCAGGTCGCGCTCTGACATCGCCACCTGGGACATGGCGTCGCCCATGGCCAGTGCTGTCTCAGAAAAGGCCGCTGCGGCATCGATGTCCTGGGCCGATTGGCTGAAGATCCGGGTGATCTCCCGGGACAGGCCGGTCGGAACCGCTCCCTTTCGGAGCCGGCGAGTCAGGCTTCGGATCTCCTTGGCTTCGGAGGAAACAGCCCTATCGGCCAGTAAATCCAGGAGCTGGACCAGCCCCGCACGCAGCACCGTGCCGTCTTCGGCCGGTTGTGTACCCTTCTCCGACTGCCGAGCCACGAACACCTCCAGCAGAATGCCTATTCGATAGCGATGAATCCGGGTATCGACCGGTTGACTCGGTGTGCCTTCAGAACACCTCTCCCTGGAGGAACCGGACAGCAGTGTCCTCCTGGAGGCCCATGACGGCGCCGGAATCACTGGCCGTCATCAGCCCGTCTGGGTGAACCATCCCCTGGTAGTGGCCCCACACAGCGCCGTCTTCGCCCCAGAGCACCTCGACCATCCCGGGGGAGCCGACGATGAGCCCCCCGACCTGACCCAGGCTGCCCAGGGTCTGGATCGGTCCTGTCGTCACAAAGGTGCGCTGGCCACCGGTCTCGTCGAAGACCCGCAGCTCGTGCTCGCCGTGGCGGGCCACGTAGGCCTGGCGCCAGACCGGATCGATGGCCAACAGATCGCCGCCGTCCCCTTCGGGGGCCTCACCCTGGATGGTGACCCGGGACAGCTGGGATTCGTTGAGCAACCAGACCGTTCCAGTGTCCTGCTCGGCGAGCATGCTGACCTGGCCCGAGCACCAGGCTTCGTCCACGAAGGTCTCGCTGTCCGGTGCATCGGGCACTGTGTACCAGCCGACCCGGCAGCCGTCGTCCTCCCAGGACAGGGTGGCCAGCCCGCCATCGACGAGGCGGGCATCGGCCAGGAATTCCACTTCCAGGCTACCCGAAGGCGTGTGCTGGCCGAAACGGGTGACGAAGAGGCCGTCGATGGTGCGGATGAGCAGGCGATCGTCCCCACCGTCGATGACTTCATCTCCGCTGCCCGGGTAGTCCAGGTCCGCGGCGATCGAGCCGTCATGGGTCCAGATGTCGCAGGTGTAGCCCTTCATGCCCGCATGGGCCCAGAGTCCGTCACTGCTGATGGCCACGCCGCTGTTCACGCCAGGTGTGCGGCCGCGGTCGAACAGGATCAGTTCGCCGTCGTCGGGGGTGAGTCCCACCAGGGATGCCGGTGGCGGGTGGACCTCCTCGGGCAGGGCGTGCTCGGGGGTGGCAGTCAGGACGGGTCCACAGGCGAGCAAGACGGTCCAGAGCATGGAAACCTCCACGGCTGAACTCAACCTACCCGACCCCAGCTAGGGCCTGAGCGTCTCGAAGAGGGGAGACGCCTACCAGCGGTCAGAAATCCGCTGCTGGGCTTCCTGGATTTGGGTGGCGAACTGGGGAGTCGGGCTGACAGTGTCCTCGTAGTGGTCGCCGTTCGAGGGTGAGAGCAGGGTGACGTCCCGGTTGAAGTCCGGCTCGGGAATGATGTAGCTCATGTAGTTGTCAGCGGCGCCGATCACGGCCCGGTACTCGGTGTCCAGGTGTTCGAGCAGGGGGGGGACCGTGGGGTCGTCGTTCAGGGTGTAGGGCCAGGCGTGCACCTTGAGGCAGTTGCAGTCCCCGATCTCGTCGGTCTCCTGGCACTCGGCGTAGGCCAGGGTGTCGCAGTCGGCGTCGTGCTGGGGGAAGTAGCGGGCTCCGGAGCCCCGGGCGGTCGGGTCTGCGGCTTCGAGCGCCCACAGGGGGTCGTCCTCCGGGAAGCCCCAGGCCAGCTCGGGGAGCAGCTCGCCGGGCACGGTCACGAAGCCGATTGGACCCAGCTGGATTCGCATCGTGGTGGTCTCCAGGCAGCCGATGTCGCTTGCTGCCGCGTCGGGACACAGTGCGGGGTCGGTCACCGCGTCGTCCAGGCCCAGGTCGAAGATCCCGGTCGGACCGAGCAGGTTGTAGGCGAAGTTCTCGATCGGGAGGTAGTAGTTCTCGATGTCCACCCGCAAGGGCGAGGCCTCCAGGGATTCTCCAGCGGTGAGGGCGTCGATGGCCGCCTCGGCGATGTGCCAGCCGTGACTGGTCACAAACTCCCAGCTGTTCTTCTCGGACCACTCGGGTACCGACAGGCCTTCTTCATCGATGCGAGTGTCTCCTTCGGCCAGGCCGTAGCAGGCCTCATCGGCCTCGTTCGACACGTCCTCGGCGGTGCAGGTCTGGTAGACGTGGGTGCCATCGTCCAGCACCAGTGGCAGGTCGCCGCCCAGGGCGGACATCATGCCTCCCAGACACTCCGGCAGGTGCAGGGCGATGCCCCCATACTCCGCTTCCAGGACCTGGCGGGTGACGCCCACCCAGTCGCTGGAGATCGCGTTGTTTTTGGATCCTCGAACCTCGGGGTGACCGGACCAGTTGGTCAGGGTGAACACCGTCTCCCCGCCATCGGCGACACCCTGGAGAACCAGCAGTTGGTCGCTGATGACGATCGGGTCCCGGTGGTCATCGATCATGCCGTGCATGTGCTCGGTGGGGTTTCGTCCCCCAAAGGCCGGTCCGTTGAAATAGGGGCTGCGATCCCGCATTCGCTCGGTTCCGACGGTCAGGCTCACCGGCTTCATGTCCCGGGCCGCCTCTCGCACCGCGTACTCGATGGCGTAGCTCACCAGGTTCTGGTAGACGGGGTTTGCGCCGGACAGTGGGTCCGAGAAGTCGTAGGGGTTGCCCCACAGTCCCATGGTGTCCGGGCCCTGGTGGTTGTGGCTTGAGGCGACGACAAGCCGGTCCCCATCGAAGCCAGAGGCCCCGAGCCGGTACTTGGCGTCGTAGATCCGCGGGCTGCCAAGGCCGACCAGGTCCAGGGCCACCAGGGCGATGTACTCCCCGTCATGGCTGATCACGGTGGCCCGGGCATAGACCGGATCGTGGACCTCCAGCGCTGGCCGCAAGGGCGAGAAGCCCCCGATCCAGACCGCATCGAACCAGCCGTCGCCATCCACGTCTTCAAAGCCCTCCTTGCAGGTCTCTGCGTCCGGGTCATCCATGCAGCCGGTGAACAGGTTGTCGCCGTCGACGTCATCGAACAGGTCCGTGATCACCGGGGTGATGTTGATGACGGCGGCCCCGGCGTAGGTCACACCGTCCTGCTCGATCACCATTCCCAGCGGTGCCTGGTCCGACTGGCAGGCCAACATCAAGAGCAACCAGGCCATCGGGATCTCCAGAGGTGACTCAGGCCTAACCGGCACGAGGTAGGCTCTGTCCATGAGACCTGTCCTACTTCTGCTCATCGCCTGTGCCTGGGAATCGCAAAGTGGTGCTCCGGGGCCTGACAATGGCAACGAGCCGGGTGGGGCCGCCGAAGTGGCGACGACGGTGGTGGTGAACGGCCAGGCCGAGGTCCTGGAGGAGGAGCTTCAAGAGGCTCGTCAGCAGCTGGGGGCGCTGGATGACCGGCTCGCTCGGCTGGAGTTGTTGGTGGCCGAGATGCAGGAGATCGGCATCGGACACGCCGACCGGGTCCGGTATGACCCGGGGGAGTCGGAGCTCTCTGGTCGATCGGTCCAGGCGGCTCTGGACGACCTGGCGGAACAGGTCAGGGCGCTTCAGAGCGAGGCGAACATGGGGCAGGCCTCGGATTCACTCTTCCAGATGCACGAGGACGACGGTCCGATGGGGGGTGCGCGACTGGCTCCAAAGACAGGAAAGCAGTCCCAGGGGCAGCAGCAGAACGGTCAGGGGCCGCCGCCAGGCCAGAGGAATCAAAAAGGCCAGGGCCAGGGCCAGGGTCAGGGCCAGGGCCAGAGCCGAGGGAAGGGCGGCCAGAAGAATGGTCCTCCTGGCAACGACCCGGGTGGTCAGCCTCCCTGAGGAAGAGGGCTAGCGCTCCTCGGGGGTCTTCACCGTGTACATGGAACGGTCGGCCGCTTCCACGTTCTTCTCCGGGGTGAGTTTCGGGTCCACGAGCACGATGCCGGTGCTCACACCCAGGCCCAGTTCGGACCAGGGGCCCACCTGGAACACCCCGTCCAGGATTGCCTCCATCCGTGCGACGGCGCCGTAGGCCGTCTCCAGGGGCGTGCCCAGGAGCAGCACCAGGAATTCATCGCCCCCGATGCGGAAGAGCCGGTCCGTGTCACGAACTGTGCTGGCCAGGGTCCGGGCCACGGTCCGCAGCAACGCATCCCCGACGGGGTGGCCGAAGGTGTCGTTGACTCGCTTGAAGCGATCCATGTCCATCAACACGAGGGTCGTCGGGATGCCGTACCGTTCGGCCATGCCCGCGGCCTCCAGGATGCGTTCGGTCAGGTGTCGCCGGTTCTGCAGCCCGGTCAGGGGATCCCTGGAGGCTTCGGCCTCCAGGCGGTCGTTGGCATCGGCCAGCGCCGTTCTCTGGGCGTCGATCTCCCGGAGTTGCAGGAACTCCCTGCGGTGGAAGCGCTCCGTCTGCCAGCAGGCGATCAGCCCGATGATCACGCCGGCCAGCAGGTAGAAGTTGTTGTGGATCAGCTGCAGGGTGGGCAGGGAATCCAGCGCGACCAGTTCATAGGCAAGGACGATTGTGCCAGCCATGGCGTTGGCGGCCCGCCAGCGCATCTGGGCCACTGTGAACCCGAAGAGCATGGTGAGGATCAGGCCGAGGTAGTAGGTCTGGGTCACCTCTGGGTTCACCAGGGTGGTCATCGCCACGCCGCCCAGCCCCGCCAGGGTCACCACGGATCCGGTGAGAACCTGCAGCCGGTCTCGGCCCCAACGGGAATAACTGAAGACCAGCAGCACGATCCCCATGGGACAGACCAGTCCATATCGAATGGCCCAGAGGGCCTCGCGGTGTTCTGGGGCCATGACGGCATCCAGGACACCGAAAAACCCGAACAGGATGACGCCGACCAGGATCGCTGCCCGGGCCATGGTGCGGGTCTTGGCAGCGTGGTGGGCCTGGAAGCTGCCCTCGAGCGCTCGATCGGCGAAGCGCTGGCTCAGCCTCCCCATCGCTGGGAGAGACTCAGGCGGCAATAGCGCGGACGCATCTTCGTTGAGGGTCTTGGACATGCTGTGAGGCAGGCGGTCGTCTCCGACTTTCGCCAGACATCCATTGAGGGCATTGTGCCGGGGTTCCCCAGATGGATCGGACTGTGACCGTTTCTGCTGGATGCCATGACACCCTGGGGGTTGAGTCGATTCCGATCAGCATTGACCATTTGTTGTCGCCTCCTGATCTTGCGGCTAGAGACGCCCCCGCCGTGTCCTCGACCCCTCGCCGAACCCAGGAAGAGAGAAGCGCGGCCACCCGTGAGCGCCTGCTGGAGGCGACCTTTGGGAGCCTGGTGGAGTTGGGGTATGGCCGGACGTCCACCCCAGAGGTCCTGCGGCGGAGCGGGGTCTCCCGGGGGGCGCTGCTCCATCACTTTCCCACCAAGGCCGACCTGGTGACCGCTGCGGTGGACTATGTCTTCGAGCGGCAGCTACGCGAGTACCGGGAGACCTTCAAGCAACTGGAGGACACCACCTCTCAACGGGCGGCCGAGGCCGTCGAGTTGCTCTGGACCAAGCTGAGTGGTGACACTTTTTATGCCTGGCTGGAACTCATTGTGGCTGCTCGGACCGACCCGGCCCTGCGAGACAAGGTCAAGGACGTCACGGCTCGCTTCGACCAGAACGCGGCGTCCATCCGCGAGGACTTCTTTCCCCCGCCGAAGCAAGAGGATCCCTACTACAAGGTGGCCGTGCCCTTTTCCTTTGCCACGCTCACCGGCCTGGCGGTCTCCCGGATCTACGAGGAGGAGCACCGCCAGCGCAAGGTCATCGAGCCGCTGAAGATGCTGGCGCGCTTGTTGGAGGAGCAGCACGCCAGGGGTCGGTGAGGACCGAGAGGCGTTGTCGCCCTGGGGGGTCGCTCAGCGGCAGGCCTGCTTCTTGGAGGAAGTGCTGGTCAGATCGCAGGTGCTGAGAATGTCACAAGAGTCTGCCCAGGTGCCCGTGGAACCACATGCGGGTGGAGAATTGGCCCAGCCGGCTGTGAATCCGAGGACACACAGGAGGTCACAACTCGCCTGTGTGGTTTCCTCCTTCTCTTCGCCGTCCTTGCAGTTGTAGTCGTAGCTGCCGTCTCCCCGGTCCACCGAAAAATAGCCGGTCTGGGCAGGGTTGGCGCTGCTGGAGCCGTCGTAGCAGTCGTCGTTGTTCGTGACTGTGTAGGAGCCGGTCGCATCGCAGTAGCAGGCGCCCTTCAGAGTGTCGTCGCCGTAGCCGTCGCCATCGTCATCGAGGTAGAAGGTGCTGCAGCCCGAGGCGCCCTCGTCGTCCTCGGTCCCGTTGCAGTCGTTGTCGATGGTGTCGCAGATCTCGGTGGCAAGTGGGTTCACCGCCGAGTTTCCGTCGTTGCAGTCGCCGTCGTCCTCGGTGTAGCCGTCGCCGTCGTCGTCGTAGCAGTCGGTGTCCTCGTCCACGGCGGTGTCGCAGTCGTTGTCCGCGCTGTCGCAGTTTTCGTTCGCGCCGGGGTAGCTGTGGGGGTCGCCGTCGTCGCAGTCGCCGTCCAGCTCGGAGAGGCCGTCCTCGTCGTCGTCGTAGCCGGCGGTGCCCTCGTCGACGATGTTGTCGCAGTCGTCATCCTCGGAGTTCAGGGTCTCCTCGGCGCCCGGGTAGATCTCGGCGTCCTCGTCGTCGCAGTCGCCCTGGTCCTCCGTGAACAGGTCGCCGTCGTTGTCGATGGAGGACGCGGAGGAGACGGTGAAGTAGGCCGTCGCCGAGCCGGTGTAGCCCTCCTGGTCGGTGACCGTGTAGGTCAGCAGGTGCTCCTTGTCCTGGACGGAGAGCTCGGTCTCGCAGAGCACCAGGCCGTCCTTGGCCGGCGCCGGGGTGCAGAAGTCCCCGTCAAAGGAGCTGTTCATCACGACGCTCAGGTACCCGGGGGGATCCTGTTCGTCGGAGATCTGGGCCTTGAAGGTGAAGGTCTCCCCCTCGACCCCGTAGTCGGCGCCACTGGGACGGACGACCTCGATGAGCGGGTCGTCGGGGAGGTCGGAGACCGAGATCTCCACCGTGTCCATTCCCTTTTCCGCGTCGCTGTCGATCACCGTCAGGGTGATGACGTGGTTTCCGGCCGAGAGGTTCCCGGTGACGAACTCCACCGCACCGCCTGCGTCGGCCAGGTGGCCTTCGTACAGGGAGTCGTCGATGTCGGAAGCCCAGAGGATCAACAGGGCCTCGCTGGCGTCCTGGGCATCGTCCACGGCGGCAGAGAAGGTGATGGTCTCCCCTTCCTCGAAGCCCGAGCCGTTGGCGGGGTTGGTGATCGAGGCGTTGGGAGGCGTGGTGTAGGTCGTCACGCCGCTGTCGGATTCACAGGCGATGAAGAGCAGGGCAATCAGGGATGTCATCGGTACAACCGGTGGTGCGCATTGATTCATATCCTGTCCTGGGGGAGGATCGGGTCCCATCGTTTTGGGTCATTGCATTCTCACACCCTGGAGTCCCCATGTCCCGACCCCTCATTCTCGTCGCTGCCACCGGCCTGTTCTTCGCCCTGGCTTGCGGGCTCGGAGAGGAAGCTGAGGACATGACGACGGCCCTGAAGGGTTTCGCAGAAGCGGTGGAAAAGGAGGCGTCCGAGTTGAACCTGGACGAGGCGGCCAAGAACCTCCAGCAGGCGGTGGAACAGATGGGTGAGAGCGTGGGGGGCGCGGATCCGGTGCCATTCCAGGATCTCAAGGCGTTGTTGCCCAAGAAGCTGAAGGGCCATGAGCGCACCGAGGCAACCGGGGAGAAGACCACGATGTCCGGCATCGGAACGAGCCAGGCCAAGGGGGTCTACGAGGCCAAGGACGGTGGACACATCGAGATCCAGATTCTCGACATTGGGGGCATGTCCGGCATGATTCGCACGGCCACTTTTGCCTGGGCGGCGGTGGAGATGGAGCGGGAGTGGGATGATGGTTTTGAGCGTACGGCCACCGACAAGGACGGGGTCAAGCGCTTCGAGAAGTACGATGAGTCCGACCAGCGAGGCGAGATCAACGGCCTGGTCGGAGGCCGGTTCGTGGTGAGCATCCAGGGCCGAAACGTGGACTTCGCGGCCCTGGAGAAGGCGATGGAAAAGGTCGACAGAAAGGGCCTTGTCGCCATGAAGGACCACGGAGTCAAGGAGCCCACCGCCGCCGAGTGATTCGGAGTCTCCTGAGCTATGGATCGGGACTGTTCCTGGTCTACCGTTGCGTTCTGGGCTCCAGTGGTACATCTTAGGGGCCCCGCCGGGGCCCCTGCACAGGGGGCTCGGCCGATAGAGGAGCCTCGATGCTGCTTCTTCCCCTGCTCGCTGCGGGATGTTCTGGAGGACTGGGAAACCAGGCCGATCCCATCCCGTGGGAATTCGACGACGTCTTCGGCATCCCCAACCTGGATGATGACAACGAGGACGGTGACGAGGACTGGGGAGACAAGGGTGTCGAAGGGGAGAACGACTTTGTGCCGTTTTCCGTTTCCCAGGAGATCGTGGACAGCCTGGAAGATGGGGAGTCCATTCGCCTGACCCTGGACGGCGATGTGGACGACATCCGCGTCTGGCTCAACGGCTCCGTGCGCCTGGGGGATGGTGCTTCCGAGGAGGGCGAGATCAGCCCGGCAAATGCCCTGGAATTCGAGGTCGAGTTCTCGGAGTTCCTGGCCGAGGGCTCCCTGACCCTGGACAGGCTGGACAGCGAGGGCGCGGTGTCCGAGACGGCGACGGTCCGCCTCGTGGCATCACCGATGCTCTTCAACCACCACCTGCAGAGCGCGGAGCAGGTCTACGCCATCGAGGTGGACTACTTCGGCTACGAGAATTCGGCGTTCATCTCCGGGTACCAGGACGCACTGGGTGAGAACTTCACCGCGGTGGATGGGGACGACTACAACGGCGACGTCTGGCTCCAGGACGAGATCGAGTTCGGGTACATGGCCGGGGCCAACCAGCAGCACGTCGACGTGGTCTTCGACACCATCCGCGACAGGGATCTGGATCAATTCGCCGAGGACTACTTCGGTGGACCGGACTTCCCCGTCATGGTCTGGGGCCAGGGAGGCCGGGCAACGGGCCAGGATTACGGTGGCAACCTGGAGATCTCGCCGCCGGTCACGGTGGATGGCGTCGACTACCCGGTCGGCCGCTTCTACTACGGCGAGGGCGGGAACTTCTACCAGGTCAACGAGGACGTCCAGGACATGTTGGCGGACATGAAGGTCCAGGACCCCTTCACGCTGGACATCTCGTTCCTGTGTGTGGGCCACGTGGACGAGTTCACGAGCTTTGTGCCCGACAGCACCTCGGAAAAGGGCTTCAAGCTGCTCATCGGAGACGCGATGGTCGGCCTGGAGTGGGTGGATTCCATCGACAGTTCGATGCAGATTCCCCAGTACCAGGGCCGTCCGCACCAGTTGAACTCAGTGGGCCAGATCCAGAGCGACAACGCGCTTCGGGCGCTGCAGGAGGAACTCCAGGAGGACTACATCGAGCCCAACATCGAGATCCTCAAGGCCGAGTTGGGGCTCACCGAGGACGACATCATTCGTATTCCAGCGCTCTATGAAGAGGTCCAGGGATGCGGATCGGCCACAGCGGCGTTGATTCCGGGAACCGTGAACCTGATCGTGGCAAACCTCGAAGGAGAGACCCCGATGATCTTCACCGCGGACCCGTTTTTCCGAGGCACTGGCGAGACCCAGGAAGACGACATCTTCATCGCCGAGGTCGAGGCGATGTTGCCTGCCGAACTGGACATCTACTGGCTGGATGACTGGGACGCCTACCACGCCGCCCTGGGCGAGGTGCACTGTGGCTCCAACGTGGTTCGCACACCGCCGAAACAGGACTGGTCTCAGGGCCTCACCCTGTTGGGGGAGGACGAGTAGATGTTCTTCACGCTGATCACCACTGTTCTTGCTGGCGAGCCCCAGGCGCTCGCCGATCTGACTGAACTCACCACGGGCTATGGCACCGCTCTCTCCCGGGTGGTCAATGACCCCGACTGGACAGAGGAGTCCCTGGAGTCCCTGGTCACCGATCCCGACTGGCGCGTGGCCCACCAGGCCCGAGTCGTGCTCGCCTGGCGGGCGGACGGGGTTCGGGCCGCCGATCACTGGACCCTTCCTCCGATGCCTTCCCGGGCCCAGGGCCTGGCCCGGTTCCCCGGTGGCGCCGAGGCCTACGACATGGTGTTCCTGGACCGTCTTCTCCATGCGGACGAGCCCCCCCAGACCCGAGCGGCGCTGATCGAGGCCTGCCATCGATCGGTTTTTGACGAGTCCGACGCCTTCTACGAGTTGTTGCTCGAGGAGCCCTCGGCCCTGGTGCGGGAAAACCTGGTCTACTCCCTGATTCGCACAGAACGAGGGCTGGAGGGGCTTCGCCTGGGGCTGGAGGACGAGGATCTCGGGGTGCGCCAGGTGGCTGCCCGGGGGGTGTCTGCCAGAACCGATGGACGCCTCCTGCAGCCCGAGTTGCTCCTGGCGCTCCAGGACAGTGCGCCAGAGGTGCGGGCGGGTGCGGCTCGAAGCCTGGGGGTGTTGCAGCTGACGGCCACGGCGTCGGCGCTCGTTCCCCTGCTCCAGGACGTGGACGCCGAGGTACGACTGCACGCGCTCCGCGCCCTCGATCGACTTGGAGCAGCGGACGTTCATGCCCCAGAGCTGGGCACCGATCCGGATCCTCGCGTCCAGCGCCTGTCGACCAAGATCACAGGCCGCTAGTTCGTTTCTTCTTTCAGATCGGCCAGGAGTTGTTTTCGGACTTCTGCCGCGTCCTGGAGTTCTTCAGGGTCCTGGGGTCCGGGCAGTGGTCCGAGCCAGGTGTCGCTGAATACCCCCCGGAGCCGCACACGGAGGGAGCGTTTCGCTGATCGCCAGGTGCACCACAGATCCGTGCGGAGCTCTGGCCGGTCCAGGGCGTCGAGCAGGTAGAAGAGCTCTCGGTCGGTCAACAGGTCGAGCTCCAGGTCGGGCTCCTCGCCGGCATTGCACTGGTCGAGGGCTTCGATCAGGGGGATGTAGTCCCGGTCGGACACCCCGCAGCGCTCGCCTGGTCGCGTGAGGACCTGGGTCTGGGCTTCGCCAAGAAGCATGCGAGCCGGGCCGTGTTCTCCTCGCATCCGGTGAAGCTCGGCCAGGTTCAACAGGGCGGAGACCGGGGGGCGGGTATGGGCGTGGAGGAGGTGCCAGCTCTGCTCCGCCGCCTGCCGCGCCGACTCGGAGAGCCAGGTGGCCAACACCGCGTGGCTGCGCCACCCATAGGCCTCCAGCAGCGATGAATCTGCGTCTTCTCGGTCGGTTCGGCCCAGCAGGGCGGTGGCGGCCGGGATTTCAGGGGGGATCCTTCGCCGGGCGGCCGGGTCAAACCGCTCCAGCAGGCTGTCGACTGCTTCGGGCTCCCTGGCCGAGAGGTGGTCGAGCACCAGGGCCACCCCGAAATCTCCGGCACGATTGCAGCCTTGCGCTGGAAGGGTTCGGAGGGCCTTGGCCAGCCGAGCACCACGGAGGGGGGGAGCCGTCATGGGCCTGGGTTCTATCGCTTTCTGGACGGGGCGACGCCATCAACAAGTCCCGAAAGCCGCGTGCTGGCGCTACGCTGGAGGAGATGCTGCTCCAGGTCCTGCTTCCGCTCTCTGTCGCCGGAACCCCGGTCGAGGACCTGGCTGCGATTCTCCACACCGACGAAGGACGGCACTACCGGGCTGCAGCAGTCTGTGCCCCCCTGGAGCCCGTCCTTGGACCGATGGGGGCGATCCTCCTGCTCCTGGGAGCCCCCAGTGGGGTGCACCAGAGTGAGGCTTTTCTGGATCTGGGTCGAATGCTCGATCCCAGGGTCGCAGAGACCGGGGGGGTGGATCTGGGCGGATCTCTGCTGTTGGGAACCGACATGGACGGCGGGCCCGGAATGGCCGCAGTACCGTTTTCTGGAGGCCTCCAGGAGGTGGAGGAACTCCTGGGAACGGCGGGCTCCCAGGTGGCGTCTCACCCGGACGGCGGCTGGACCCTGACGCCCGAGGAGGGGGGGGAGTTGCGTGTCCACGTGGTGGGAGACCACCTGGTTTTTCGCCGCCTTTCCGTGCCCGTCGACGACCCGCTGGAGCCGATGCCCTGGCTGATCCGAGGCCTTCCGGAGGAGGAGGGTTGTGCGATCTTCCTCGATGTCGAGGAGGGGTTGATGGAAGGTCTGCCGAGCACCACGGCTGCTGCTGTACTTCCGTCCGTGGTGGGCAGGGATGCCCGGGTGCGCTTCTCCTCGCAGGGCGCCATCCCTCCAGCCTTTGGCCGCCGGAGCCCCCCAGCTCGGACCTTCGGGTCCTCGTCGGTGCCTCCGCGGGCCCTGCTGACGGTCAATGTGCCGGGGTTGGAGGTGTTGCGGGTGCCCTCTGTCGAGGCCAGCCTGGGTCTGGGGCCCCAGGAGCACGCGGCCCTGGCTTCGCTGGTGTACATCGAGCCCGGCATGACCGTGGCAGGCCTTGGCACCCAGAAAGACCCCCAGGTGGTGGCGACGATGGGGGTGCTGCGGCCCAGTGGACGCTCTTTCTCCGGGGCGGGCCTGAACCGCCGGATCGTGCGCATGCTGTGGGAGTTGGGGATGCCGGTCCGCAAGCTCGGTCGGCGGGCCTTTGTGGCCGATGTCGGCGGAACACTGGTCTACGGGGCCACGGACGTGGGCCGGCTCTCCGTGGGCACCGATTCCCTGGTGGTTGCTGAGGCCCTGGTCGGACATGGTGAGCCCTGGAACCAGCCCGAGTTTGTCGACGTTGCGGCGGGAAGGCCGGTGGCGTTGGCCATTGCCGAGGACCTGATCTCCGGGGGCCTGGTGGCTGGTCTGGAGGGGGCTGACCGGACCTGGGACCTGACGGTTCAGACCGGTGGCGCGGCGGTCGAGGTCCTGGATCCGGTCATCGCCCTGGCCAGTCCGGCCTATGTCGCCCTGCGAAGTCGGGCCCGGGCTGTCGAGGTCGAGCGCCTGCTGCCCACGCTCATGGCGGCCCAGGAAGACCACCGGGACCGGACGGGTCACTACCTGGCCCTGCCCCCAGCACCGCGTCCCCTGGGGCTACTCTCCACACGAGCAGTCCACTGGGTCGGCGGTCCCGGCTGGGATGACCTCGACTTTGCGCCGGCGGGGGATCTCCGCGGCACCTACTGGGTGGAGGTCGATGAGGGGGGACAGGTTCGTGTCCATGGGGCCATCGATGGGGACGGAGACGGCGACCCGGCCCTCTGGATCCTGGACCGCGAGGGCATGGTCATTCAGGACCCGGACTGAAGCGCGTTCTCTCTCCGCCCGGGATATTCGGACCGGCATGCCTCCCTCTCGGGACAGCGCCTGTGCGGAAGTGGCCAGCGATGCGCTCCTGGACGCACGGCCACAGGGGCGCATCTGCGTGGTGGACGAGCCCACGGGACGGGTGGGCGATGCACTGGTTTCTGTCGGTGTCGAGGTGGTGCCCTGGTTCACCCGGGCCTGGGAGGAGTGCCCGGCTCGGGCGCGACCGCCGGAAGGTGTCTGGGACGGGGCCTTGATTCGCCTGCCTCGGGAGCGGGCGCGCCTGGAATTGTTGCTCCACCTGGTGGGGGATCGACTCCAGGCAGGGGCGGCGTTGTGGGTGGTGGGGGCCAATGACGAGGGGATCAAGTCCACCGCAAGACATCTCGAGCCGCTTTTTGAGGAGGTGGAGACGGTGATTGCGCGAAAGCACTGCCGACTCCTGCGGGCACGGCGTAGCGTGATTCCGGCGCGAGGGACCCTGGAGGCCTGGGAGACACGGAGGTGCCTGGTCCTTCCTGGCGCCGAGGAGCCGGTGGAGGTGGTGGTCCTGCCAGGGGTTTTTGCCCGGGGAGATCTTGATCCGGCGACGGCGCTCCTGCTCGATGCCGTGGCCGGGATGCCCATAGAGGGGCCCTGCCTGGATTTTGCGGCGGGAATCGGGGTGATCGCCCTCGGGGTTTCACGACAGCTTCCAGGGCTGTCCTGGACCTTGACCGATGTGGATGCCTGGTCGTTGCACTGTGCTCGCCAGAATCTCCCAGAAGCAGAGGTCGGGCTGGGCTCCGGGTGGACGGCCGTTCCTTCCCTGGCCGCCTATGGCACCATCTTCAGCAATCCCCCCCTGCACCGGGGGGTTTCACAGGACCGCACCATCCTGGATCGCCTGATCGACCAGGCCCCTGGTCGGCTTCGCAAGGGGGGGCAGTTGATCCTGGTGAGCCAACGCACGGCGGGGGTTGGTTCACGCCTGCGAAGGGTCTTTTCAAGTGTCCGACTGTTGCGTGAGGATGGCCGATTCCAGGTCTGGGCTGGGCTGTGAGGCGGCTCCTGATCGGTTTGGGGGCCGTGGCCCTGGTCGGACTGCTGGTCTGGGTGCTGGTCGCCAGGGAGGAACCCCCCCACTCCCCGGGTGTCGAGACCCTCCCCCACTCGCCGGATCCGGTGGTCCGGGATGCCGAGTCCAGAGCACCCCGTGTGGTGCCCAGGGTGCGAGAGGAGGGTTCGGTTCCCTCGCCTCGGCAGGGTGAACCCACCGAGGCCCAGCGGGCTGCGGCTCCCTACATGGCCTTTTCAAGCCGTGGGGCGCCTCGCTGGCAGGGGATCGCCCTGGAACTGCGACGGCTGGGCCAGGAGGACCTGGCGGACGAGTGCTGGAGCATGGCGGGCTGGATTCGCGATCAGCGCCAGGACGTGGGCCGAGACGACCCGGCGATTCTGCAGGCCCAGGACGACCTGTTGTCGCGGGTGGAGGCCTGGCCCGGGCTCGATGGCCCGGCCAGGGAGAAGTTGGAGCCCCTGAGGGCTTCGATCCGGACCTATGCCGAGTCCGTGGAGGCTCTAGAATAGGGTCTTTTGGAGCCTGTTTCGGGGGTTCTTCAGGGTTGGCGCCGTCTCCCCAGGAGGCCGGCTACTCCAAGGAGCCAGGCGGCAGCCCATGGTCCCGTTCTGTCGCCGCTTGCACAGCCGCATCCCTGCGGGATCTTCGTGCGGTCCCAGGGGGTCGTCGACAGGGGGAGCCTCCCCGTGTCTCCAGGACTGCCGGTGTCGGCGTTCCCGGTGTCTCCGGTGTCTCCGGGACTCTCCTCGTCGGTCCATCCGGGCACCAGGGCCTCCACCAGCCGGGAGGCGGCCTCGGCCCGGTCTCCTTCGCTCCCGATGACCTCGAAGGGATAGCCGAGCAGGAACACGCCGCTTCCCAGGGCGCCGGCGGTGCTGCCGTCCCCGTAGGTCACCACCACGTCCCTCCCGGTGGCCAGCACGTCGGGGTACTCCACGGGGTAGGCGCCGCCGGATGCCTCGTCAAAGCCCAGGTCCAGGCCGGCCAGAATGCCTGTGCCGCTGGCTTCGGAGGTCCCCGCATCGTCGCTGTTCAGGCTGGCGCCCAGGACCTCGTTGCAGAAGGCCTGGTCGTCGGCATTGCCTTTCCGGTCCAGGTCCCAGAGGATCTCGGCCCCGCTGATCCAGAAGGCCCCGCCCTGGTCGAGGTGCGCTCGGATGATCGCCTGTTGGCTGTCGGACAGGGTCTCGTGGATGGTGGACTCCTCGCCGGCGGCCCAGATGATCAACTCGTGATCACCGGCCTCGAAGTCCCCGAGCCTTTCGTCGGCGATGCCATCAAAGGGCACCCCGGCGGCGTCCAGGGCCCGTCCGTGGGCAGCGAGCACGTCAAAGGGGTTGACCCGCCAGAGTTCCATGCGGCGCACGTCGCCGATGGCACCACCCACAGCCTCCCAGGGAAGAAGCGATGCCTGCAGGCGGTCGAATCCCGCCACCACCAGCGCCACTGGGGACCCATCCCTGGCTCGGCGGGCGGCCACGACCTCGCTCGGGAAGCTCAGCCCCCCGTCGTTCTGGGCCGCGACCCGGGCGAAGACAGTCTCTCCCCTGGCGGCCTGCAGCACCACCTGGGTGCCACTGGTGGCGAAGCCGTTGTCCCAGGCTCGACCGTCCGTGGAGGTGTAGACGGTGTACTGAGTGGCCTCATCGCCGTAGGGGTAGTCGCTCGGACCGGGTGACCAGCTCAGCTCCAGTTTGCCCTCGGTGTTGTGGACCAGCGCGAGCTCCACCGGGGGTTCTGGCAGGTACACCGGCGTGATGCCGTCCCGCTCGGCGAAGTACCGCAGGACCGCCCGGTACATGGCCCGGCTGGTGTCCCGGCGGAAGCCCGGCTCCTTGAGCAACTCCACGTCGTAGGAGTGGTCGTGAAAGGCCAGCTCGATCAGGGCCGCCGGCATCTCGCTGTTGTGGCTCGGGTTGACCTCGCTGAAGGCCGCGGTCTTGGTGCCCCGGCTGGTCCAGTCGGGATCCCAGAGGGCGCGGATGGCATCGACAAGCTCTTCCAGGACCAGGGCGCTCAGGTCCTCGGAGCCCTCGACGCCCTTGGTGGAACCGCTTTCATAGGTGTAGACGCTGGTGCCTGTGCCGCCGCCGGCGTTGCTGTGCCAGGAGAGGAAAATCGCGTCCTCACCACCCGGGTGCTCCCAGGCCGCCCAGCGGCTGCGGACCGCGGGGTCCGAGCCATTGCCGTCCACATAGGGGTCGTAGACGCTGGTGGGCGCTCCGTTGTACTGGGCGTACTGGATGGCGCCCTCTTCCCAGCGGGGTCGGCCCGAGGTCACCTCGTGGCGGCGGACGTCGCCCATGCCACCCCCGATGCGTACGGCATCTGCATTCAGGGACTTGTTGCTCTCGGCGCTGTCCCCGATGAGTTCCACCTTCAGGCCGCCGGTCCCCTCGGGAAGCCACAAGGTCTCCACGTACTGCCAGGTCGAGCCGTGCACGGTCTGGTCGAAGGTCCGGTCGATCGCCCCGCCGGGGTGGGTGATCCGGTAGTGGGCTTCGCTGGCGTTGCCGGGGTCGGAGTCCCAGCTCACATAGACCGTGTAGACGCCGTCTGCGGGCACCTCGGGGATCCAGGTCGCCACCCCGCCTCCATCTGCGGGAAAGCTGCGGGTGGTGCCGGCATCAAAGGGATCGTCGCCGTAGTCCCAGGGGCCATGGTCGGCAAAGCCCGAAGCTCCGTTGGAAAACCCGCTGCCGGACTCGCTGTAGCCGTCGCCATCGTTGTCGGCGATGGCGCCCAGCCGGTTCATGCCGCGCTCTTTGGTGGTGAACACGGCGCCGCCGGCGTTCTCCAGGTACCGGGCCAGGTACTGGTTCGCGCCTTCCGGGTTGTGGAAGTCCTCGACCGTGTCGTACAGGTTGCCTCGCTGGGTCGTGAACCCCCAGACGCTGTCGTACCAGATGAAGCCGTGGCACTGGCTCAGGTAGATGGCCTTGCCCGACAGGGCGCCATCTGTGCGGCCCGGGTGGTCCACCGGGGTGCTGCGCAGATTCGGCTCCTTGTCCTGTGTGGTCTCGACCGGGGCCAGGAAGTCCTGCAGGGGGCGTTCCTCGCCATCGGTGCCCAGGGCCCACACCTCGACCTGGGTGGCGTCGGCGGGGGCGCGTCCTGCGGCGGCCTCCAGCAGGGTGTCGTGTTCGTCGGCAAGGAGCGAGCCGGGATGGAGGGGCTCATCGAGCCACTCGACATGGGGGCCGGCCAGGGAGAGGGAGATCCACAGGAGCATGGACCGGCAGTACCCGGGTCATGGCCTGGTCATCCACCCCGCGGGGAGGGAGTTTCCAGGCCCCTGACGAAACCCGCGGGGAGAAGTCGGGGTCGGGCGCATGTTTTCGACCGTCTATGATCGGTGGTGGGAAGGAGGAGGCATGGGCAGCAGTCGCTGGGTCTTCGCCGTGGCTTTCCTGGTGGCCTGCGGCCGGGAGGCGGGTCCTCACGAGGACGAGCACGGGTTCGTGTTCTTCTGGCAGGTCACCGGAAGCGACATCACCTGGGGTCAGCAGTGCAGTGATGCCGCGGCCTTTCGCGAGGACCTGGGGGCGATCTCGTTTTCGTCGGACTCCTACGTGATCTACCGGGTCAGCGAAGACGGCAGCGAGGCCTATGATCAGACCTGTGACGCCCTCGACAGCACCACCTGCGTGGATGGGGACATCGTCTTCGACATCGATGGCCACGAGATCTTTCATGACTTCGAGGCCACCCGGTCCCCGGTGACAGGAGACTGCATGCTCGATTCCGACGAGCGCTGGACCCTTGTCGACGAGGGCGAGACCCTCTCCTTTGTCTCCGAGAACCTGTTCACCCTGGCCGGCCCGGATTCCGACTGTGAGCCGGTCCAGGAGAGCATGGAGGAGGAAGCGCCCAATGGGTTGGGCATCGACGGCTGCCTGGTGACCCTGGGGGCCACCGCGGACTTCTACTCGGCGGACTGACCTCCAGGCCATCGCCCTCACTCATTCCGACAGGCTAAGAGGGGCTCGGCGCCGTCTCCCTGGGAGTCCTCATGAGTCTGTGGATGTTCGTCATTGCCTGCCAGCCGCCGCCGGAAGCTCCAGCGGGTCTGGACGAGTCCACCTCGTACATGATCCGGGAGTTCTACTCCGATGACGCCACCTACCAGGCAGGCATCCAGGGCTTCATGCAGTGGTACGAGGACGAGGGCCATGCCCTTGTCGGTGAGTCCGCCACCACCTCGAACACCGATTCCTTCACCATCGGGGACCTGGCCGAAGAGGACGTGGCCCACCTGCCCCTGAGCGAGGAGATCCTGCTCGACGCCGCCGCGGACACCTGGGGTCCCCGGGATCTCAGCCTGTCCAAGGGCGTGGTGAGCCTGGCGTTGATGGACTGCACCTGGACCGAGTCCGAGGAATACCTGTTGCGAACGGACCAGGACTCCGTGTTCGAAGACGACTGGGAGGGCTACGAACGGGCCTACGTCACCGACCTGGGGGCCTACGAGGCCGCCACCGTCAGCCAGGAGTTCGAAGAGGTCGGAGAGGGCCTTGACCCATTCGCCAGCGACTTCGACGACACGGCGGTGGACAGCACGCTGCTGTTCACCGCGAACCAGGTC
Organism: uncultured Enterobacterales bacterium; assembly: GCA_964567625.1. Classification (GTDB taxonomy): domain Bacteria; phylum Myxococcota_A; class UBA796; order UBA796; family CAJQPC01; genus CAYFPX01. Next base: position 75,160 of record CAZMNK010000001.1, read on the forward strand.
GATCCCACGCCGGTTCTCTTCGCGGACCTCACCAGCTACACGCTGTTCCTGGATTTTCGCCATGGCCTCTACGAGGTTGGCGAGGAGACCATCGGGGTGTACGCGATTGTCTCCTACCAGCCCGATGCCGTGTGGGACGAGGGGGGAGAGAACGCTCTGCTCCAGACCTACAGTGTGGAGATCAATGCGGCTCAGGGGGACCAGACCCTGCGCATGCTGGCGGTCTGGGCCGAGCCCCTGGGTGCAGGTCTGGAGCCGGACGATCCGCTGGTCCTGAACTACGCGGTCAACAAGTCGCTGACCAGCAGCAACCGGCTCAGCGCGGTGTGCGCCGGAGAAGCAGAAATCCCCGACTGACCCGAGGGCAGGCAGGTCGGAGGTCTAGAGAACCAGCACGACCTTGCCGAAGTGCTTGGCGCTCAGCAGGTATTGCAGTGCTACCCGGGCTTCCTCGAAGGGAAAGGTCTTGTCCACGAGGGGCTTGAGCTGGTGTTGGGTGATGGCCCGGTTCATCTCCTCGAAGCCGTCTCGATGGCCCACCATGATGCCCCGGACGGTGACAGCCTGCATCAGGATCCGGGTCAACTTGACCTTGCCCACAGCCCCGCCGAGGATTCCGACCAGGGCCATGGTGCCACCGACGCGAATGGCGCGGAGGCTCTGTTGCAGGTCGCCCCCGGCCACCTCGATGATGCGGTCCACCCCGCGGCCGTGGGTCAGGGCCCTGACCGCGCTGCCCCAGGAGGGAACCTCCACGTAGTTCAGGGTCGCGGACGCACCCAGGTTCCTGGCCATCGCCAGCTTGGCTTCGCTCTTGCTGGTGATGATGACCCGGGCCCCTCGCAGGACGGCCAATTGCAGGGCAAAGAGCGACACGCCTCCGGTGCCCTGGACGAGCACGCTGTCGCCGGCAGTCACGCCCTCGAGTGCATTCCAGGCCGTCAAGGCCGCACAGGGCAGGGTGGCCGCCTCGGTGTCACTCAGGTGCTCCGGGGCGTGGACCAGGTTTTCCTGGTCCACCACCATCTTCTCCGCGAGGGTGCCACTCAGGGGACCCCCGAGGGTGTTGCCGAGCATGGCCCGGTTGGGTTCGCCGCCGATCCAGCCCTGGACAAAGGTCGGAATCACCCGGTCTCCCACCTGGACCCGGGTGACACCGCTTCCCACGGCCTCGACCTCGGTGCAGGCGTCGGAGCAGGGCACAAGAGGGAGCTCCTGGCGGGGGTTGTAGCGGCCCTTCACCATCAACAGGTCCCGGAAATTCAAGGACACGGCCTTGACCCGCAAGAGCACCTGCCCGGGACCCGGAACGGGGTCCTGTCGTTGTTGAAGGGTCAGGTGGCCCAGACCAAAAGCGCTGATCGCATGGACCTTCAAGGATCCCTCCCGGTCCCCCAGCCTACCCCGTGTGGATGCTCCGCTCTCTTGTGAAGCCCTGCCCAGAGGTGTATCACTTGGCCATGAGCGGATGGGCCGTCGATCTCGGAACCAGCAACACGGGCGTTGCCCGCTGGGATCGGCGCACGGGCAGTCCCCAGCTCCTTCTGCTCCCCGAGATCTGTCGGGAGCGAGACGGGGGTGACCCCCTGGAAGCGCCCAGGCTGGTGCCCTCGGCGACCCATGTTCTGGAAGAGGTGGACTGGGTCACCCGCATCGGGTCGTGGCCTCTCTTCTCTCGGCGCGTCTTCTGGGGGCAGAGGGGCTGGATTGGCCGCCAGGCCCTGGCCCGGAACGTGGTCCGGCAACTGCCCTGCTTTGCGCCGACCTTCAAGCCCTACCTGTCGAGTCAGGCCTTGAGGCCCCTGGCCCGAACCAGTGGGCGAACCTGGTCCGCCCGAGAGGTGGCCGGGCTCTTCGTGCGCGAGTTGATGGCCGAGGTGAAGCGCACGACCGGCGAGCGACCCCGAGAGATCGTCGTGACCACCCCCGTCGACAGCTATGAGTCCTACCGGGCCGAGGTCAGGGGGCTGTTCTCACGGGCTGGGGTGCGGGAGGTCCACTTTCTGGATGAACCCGTCGCAGCGGCCATTGGCTATGGCCTTGGACTCCAGCGCTGCGTCCTGGTGGTGGACATGGGGGGAGGCACCCTGGACCTGGCGCTCGTCTCGCTGAGTGCTCGCGAGATGGAGACCGGGTCCTGCGAGGTCATCGCCAAGCAGGCCCGTCCCCTCGGGGGAGACCAGGTGGATCGCTGGCTGTTGGCCGAGATCTGTGATCGCCTCGAAATGCCGCGATCCGTGATCGACGAAGAGGGCCCTCACCGCTTCTGGGCCCGGTTGATGATCGACGAGGCCCGGCGGGTCAAGGAGGCGCTGTATTTTCGCCAGCGGGAGACTTTTGGCTTTGTGAACCCCGAGGGCACCCGCGGCCAGGATGCCCCTCAACTGCTGGAGGTCACCCAGGAGCAGTTGCGGGAAGTGCTCACACGCCACGGCCTGGTCGAGACCCTGGAAGCCTGCATCGAGGGCATTCGTCACGACGCCGCCCAGCAGGGCAGGGCCCTGGAGGATGTCGACCATGTCTTGATGGTGGGGGGTTCCACCCTGCTTCCCTTTGTCACACCGACCCTTCAGAAGGCCTTTGGGCGGGACCGGGTTCGGTCCTGGCAACCCTTCGAGGCGGTGGTTCTTGGTGCGGCGGCTTTTGCAGCAGGAGAGGTCACCCAGTCCGACTTCATCGTGCATGACTACGCTTTTGTCACCTATGACCCGGCAACCCACCAGGAGGTCCACAACGTGGTGGTACCCAGGGGCACCCGCTTTCCCACCGATGGTCCTGTCTGGAAGAAGAAGCTGGTGCCGACCTGTTCCCTGGGCGAACCGGAGAAGCTCTTCAAGCTCGTCATCTGCGAGCTTGGAGTGGACCATGGTGGGGATCGGCGCTTTGCCTGGGACAGTGAGGGCCGGCTTCACAAGCTGGGCGGCTCCGGCGAGGACGCCGAGACAGGCATTGTGGTTCCACTGAACGAGGCTGACCCGGTGCTCGGACGCCTGGATCCGCCCCATGGGCCCGGCGATCGCAATTCAAGGCTGGAGATCGCCTTTGGGGTGAATGCCGATCGCTGGCTCACCACAACGGTGCGCGACCTGTACACGGAGAAGCTCTTGCTGGAAGACGCGGCCGTGGTGCGGTTGCTCTAGCGTTCGTCTCGGCTGCCCAGGTAGGCGCTTCCGGTGTAGCGGGCGGTGGTGACCCCTTCGTTGTCCACCAGGGCCAGGTACACCCCGGACTCGTTCCAGAAGGCAAAGGGCTCCTGGGAGACGGTGGCCGGCCATTCAAATCCCATCACCTGGAACCAGGCCGGGCCGCCGTCACGCCAGTCCGCCACGAAACAGCGGTTCCCCACCCCGGGCACCAGGCAGACCACGCCTTCGAGTTCGTCGTCCAGGTCCAGGTCGATCATGGCAGACCACCGGATGGCGGTGGTCTCGTCGGTCATGGCCCGGATCTGCTCGGACCAGGCCTTCAGGATCTGGGGGGTCGGTTGCCGAAGATCCAGCTCGGTGCCTCCTTCGGGGGGAAGGGGTTGGAAGGCCCCGGTGGTCTCCGCGACGATCCAGCCGGTCTCGGGACCCAGTGCGCCGGAGGGCCGCCCCTGACCTGGAGGCTTCGTTCCAGCCAACCAGCCGGTGTGTTCCAGTTTCAGGCCAGCAGCGATCTCCACCTTGTCGCCGCCGGGGATGCGAAGGAGGTTGGTGGGCCCCTCGGACTGCATCTCAAATCCCGGGGCAGGAAAAGACACCTGGAGCAGGATCTCCTCCAGGTTTCGCCCGTTGATCCCGGGCTTGCCTGGCCGCCAGTAGCGGGTGCCGTCCGGCCAGGTCACGACCGTGCCGGTTCCCTGGAGAGGCGCGTGCTCAAACCGGGCCCCTGTCCACCAGACGTTCTTCCAGGGCAGTGGAGGGAGCTCTCCTGCGATTCCGGACCAGGCTCCGATGGATTTCCTTCCCCCTTTGCGCGCCGAGCCGCTCCAGGTGGCCATCGGGACCCACCAGTCCGCACAGGGCGTGTCCGAGCGGAAGGGGAAGCGCAACTTCTGGCCCATCAGCTGGACCTCGACCACAAAACGCGTGCCGCGGGGTTGACATAGCCCCACGGGAAGCCGGGCTTCCCGGACTCCCTCCTCGGGGGAGCGCCACTGGATGGCCAGGTTCGTGGCCTCTTCAGGGGTCAGCTTGAAGATGCTCTGCAGGTGGGACTGCAGGCTCTTGATGTCGTTGCCCTTCTCCGCGAGGATTCGAATCTCAGGGCTCTGGTTGGAGACGTGGGGGAAGCGGACCTGGACGGCTGCACTCAGCTGGGACACCCGGGGAACCGAGACCTCTCCCTCTCGGGGAAGCTGCCAGCCCGGGTGATCCGGGTGACCGGCGATCATCGAGACGGAGACACTCTGAATGACGGCAGCCTCCAGGGCGATTCGGGCCGCCTGGTCGGAGGGGTGTACGGCGGAGTAGAGGAGCAGAGGAGCCACGCCTCGGGTCTCGACTTCGGCCAGGGTGGAGGCGTACCAGCGGCCCTGGATCTCGTGTCGCCGAGGGTGGGCGACGAAGTTCTTGTACAACTCGTGCCAGGCCTCTGAGGTGCCGGCCTTGCCGGCCTCGTGGAAGGCGTAGTCCATCTCCAGCTTCTGAGCCCGCTCGACGTTCGGGGAGTCCGGGTAGCTGGCCATGAACAGTTGCATCGCCTCGGCGGTGCCCGTGGACATGGCGCGGTCAAAGGCGGCCTCTTTCTCCTTCTCCAGGGCTTCTTCAACCTGGGGGCTGTCCGGGTACTTGTTGCGGAACTGGGTGTAGGCCTCTGGACTGGCCAACAGCTTGGCGCGGTCGTACTCGATCTGCCAGATGCGGGCCTGGGCCTCCTGGGCAGCCTGGGTGCGCTGGTAGGTCCAGGTGACCTGGTTCAGTTTCTCCACGGTCTGGCCGGCTTCTCGCAGGAAGATCTGGGCGGCCTGCTCTTTCGAGGCCTCGCCGGCCGGAGTGCCCGACCAGTGTTGGGCGTGGGCGTCGAGCTGGGCACGGCCAAGCCCGGAAGGATTGACCAGCGCGAGCCGTTCGCGGTCCACCTGGGCGCAGGTGTCTCGTGCGAAGGCGAATTCGGCGCCGGGGTTTGCCTCCAGGGATTGGCACAACTCCCAGGCCTTGTCCAGCTTGCCCCGTCCATGGAGCTTCTCGATCTTCACCGCCTCACCGCTCGCCTGGGCCACGCAGGCCAGGAACAGGCCCCCAAAGAGGAGCAGGCGATTCACAGGCTGGCCGAGCTTGGGCGGGTTGTGGATGGGCCGAGGCATCGGCAGGAGTCTATCCCCCTCGATCCTCTCGGTTGGCTTTAGCTTCTCGGTGGCTGTCCTGGTTTGGAGCGAGCCTGCGGGTTGATGGTCAGCGTTCGTGGGCGGGACGACCGACGAGGCCATCGCGGCCGGGCTGAAAGGCCTCGGTATTCAGGAAGTCGCGCAGGGCTATCAGTTCCGCCTGGTGTTCCGCGACCCAGGCGGCAAAGGTGCTGGGGTCACCGGCCCTGAGAAGCCACCAGGTATAGGCTTCCAGGTGTCCGGCTTCCTGGAGCCGACGGTGCCAGTGAAGGATCGGGTCGTCCAGTGTGTGGGCCTGGGGCAGAGCCAGTCGCCAGGCCACGATGCCCGCCAGGTCGACCCGTCCCCCGCTGGTGTTGAGAGCCCGGGCCGCGGCCTCGGTCAGGGCGGCTTCGAAGGGGTCCTGGGAAGTTCGGGGGGCCTCCCTCGCCAGTCGTTGATGAACGGCCACCATGAGCATGCTCACCTCGGCCGCACGGGGGGTGTAGGGCTCCAGCAACAGGAAGGCCTCGCCGTACAGCAGGGCCCACAACGGCTGGGTACTGAAGGCGTAGATCCGGGTGAGTTCCAGGTACAGATCGGCGTTGAGCGGGTCGACCGTGATCCCGTATTCAAGGCCGATTCGGGCGGTGGTCAGGTCCCCATTCTGCAGCGCCTTGAGGGTCTCTGCGGGGGTGGGAGGGGTGGCCGCGGGCACCGGGTCGACCCGGGGGCCACAAGCCATGAGCAAGAGGAAAGACCATTTCATCGACAGAAGCATACTCGCCGGGCATGGCGAGCTTCCTGGAAGAGCCTCTGGGGGGAACGCAGTAGAATGAGGGACGGGAAAGGGTGACCCTAGATGATGAGTGTGATCTTCCTGTTCCTCCTGGGTTGTGTCAGTGAGCCGACTGAACCGGTGGACTCTGCCTCGATCTCGGGTTGGGAGGACCCGGTGGACTGTGGGGAGCGCATCGATCCCAGCGAAACCCTGGTGCGATGGCCCTATGTGCAGAGGGTGACCCAGACGGAAGCAGTCATCGCTTTTGGGACGACCACCGAGGCCAGCACTGCCCGGGTGATCTGGGGACATGAGCGCTACTGGGACCACTCGGCCCAGGCGACCTTGCGGGACCTGTCCGGGGTGGTCGACGCCGGGAACAACTCTCTCGATTCCTTGCGTCTCTTCCACGCCACCCTCACAGGGCTGCGGCCGGGGAGCGAGGTCTGCTACCGGGTCGAAGTCGACGGGGAGACCGTGGCCCGGGGCCAGAGCTTCTGGACGGCGCCAGCCACTGAGAATGCGACCGTCGGTTTTCTGGTACTGGGAGACTATGGCGCGGGCACAGAGGAGCAAATTCGGGTGCGGGATGCCATGTTGCCCTACCTCGATCGGTCCCAGTTCCTGTTGACCCTGGGGGACAATGCCTATGGGTCGGGAACCCCCGATCAGTGGCAGGAAAACGTCTTTGTCGTCTACCGGGAGATGCTCACCGATCTGGGGTTCTACCCGACCTGGGGCAACCACGACTATGCGACTGCTGACGCGGCCCCCGCACTGGACAGCATCTTCCTGTTCGAGAACGCCTGGAGGACCCAGGACCGGGAACGCTACTGGTCCATGGACTGGGGCCCTCTGCACGTGATCGGCCTGGACACCGAGCGTCCGGGGCTGGAAATTCGGGAGTCCGAGACAGATGACCAGCTCGACTGGCTCGAGGCGGACCTGGAAGCCAATGAGCTCCCATGGACCCTGGCTGCCTGGCACAAGCCGGCCTGGTCCGGCATGCCTGGCCGCACCGCAGACCCAACCGCCCTGCTGTTGTTTGCGCCGGTCCTGGAGGATGCCGGAGTCCAGGTTGTGCTCCAGGGCCACAACCACATGTATGAGCGCTTTGCACCGATGGCTGGCAACCAGTCCGTGGCCGAGGGAGAGGAAGGCACCGTCTACGTGGTCAGTGGCGGCGGCGGGCGTTCTCTGTACGGCATTGGCGAGGTGCCCTACCAGCTGGTGGTCCAGGAGTTGCACCACTTCCTCTGGATCGAGGCCGACACCTGCACGATGACGATCCTGGCCGTCGACCTGGATGGCGTCCCGTTCGACAGTTCGGTGGTGCGGATCTGCGAGTGAGCCACGACGGGGACGGGCCTCGAGGGGCACTCGTCCTGGTGCTGGGGGCCTATGTCCTGGTGGCCTGCCTGTTCCTGGGGGGCCACGGGTGGGTCTGGGACGACCTGGCCCTGGTGGTGAGGGGGCGGTTGGAGCCGCTGGGTGAGGCTCTGAAGCTGGCCTGGACCGCGGACTTCTGGCTGCTTGCCGACGGGTCGGATGCTCACTCCTCTGGTCTCTACCGGCCGGTGACCGGGACGTTCTATGCCCTGGAGCGGGCGGTCTTCGGCCAGTCCCCCGGGATCGCCCACGGGATGAACGTGCTCCTGCATGGGGCGGTGGCTGCCTGTGTGGCGGTGCTTGCCCGGCAGCTCGGCGGGCGTGGCTGGATCGCCGCCGCGGTGGTGTTGGTCCACCCTCATGCCGGAGAGCTGGTGGGGAATGTGGCGGCCAGGACGGACCTGTTGGCGGCGTTGGGGGTGGTCGGTGCCCTGATCCTGAGGGAGCGTCGTCCGTGGTGGGCGGGGTTGGTCTTGTTGTCCGGGTGTCTTGCCAAGGAAGTGGCTTTTGCCGGCCTCGGTCTGTGGTGGGCCCTGGACCTCTGGCAACACCGCCGGCCGGCGTGGGCGCCAGGCCTGGTGGCGGTGGGGGTGGCACTGGGGTTGCGCTGGGTCGTCTTGGGGGTTGCCTTGGACCCGGAGGGGGGGACGATGGACCCGATCGGTGCCCTGGCCAGCACCGGTCACGCATTCGCCGACCTGGTCGTGCCGCTGCCCGCCGGGCCCTGGCCGGTGGAGCGTTCGACGGGCCAGGGGCTGGTTCTTGCGCTGACCGTCCTGGCCGGGTCGACGTTTGCCGCCTGGCGGGGCCGAAGAGGCCTGCTGTGGGTAGTCGGCTGGATCGCCCTGGCCTGGGCCCCGATGGCGGGTTGGCTGCCTGTGGAGGTTCGCCCGAGTCGTGCCCTGCTCTACCTGCCGTTGTTGGGGCTCGCGGTGGGGGTCTCCCGGGTTCCCTGGGATCGGACCGCCTGGCTCAGGGGTGTGGGGTCTGTCCTGGTCCTGGTCCTGGTCGCCGGTCATGGCCTGGTGGCCTCGCGCTGGCAGGATCCGTTGACCCTCTGGGAATGGGGCGTCGAGATGAACCCGGAGGAGCCCCTCTGCCAGTTGAACCTCGGGCGAGCCCGGGCGGAGTCCGGGGACCTGCCGGCGGCGAAGAGCGCCTATGAGAAGGCCGCGGGACTGGCGATGCAGCGTCGCGATGCCACCTGGTTCGTCCCGGCCGCCACGGCACTGGGGCACCTTGCGCTGGAGGCAGGCGACGCGGACCAGGCCAGAATCTACTGGGAGGATGCGGTCAGCATCGGGGGCGTCGCGGCGGCGGAGGCGGCGGAGGGGCTCGCAGGCCTGGAGTGAGCCCGAGGGGGTCGATGAGCCAGGGGCGGACCCGGTGACGCCGGGTGTCGACCCCTGACTGGGGCGGTGTCCATGGGGCGGCCTGTCTCCGGCTGCAACCACCTGGAATTCCATCCGGCATGGGCCGTGCCTGGAACCTCCAACCAGGAGGTGTCTGATGATCGCCACGAGCAGCGAAGGGTTCTCTCTCAGTCGTTCCTTGTTCGAGCCAGAGACGGGTGATCCCTGGCGGGACCTGTTGCAGCCGGCACTTTTTGACCTTGGGGACCTGGTCGACCAGCGGCTCTCAAAGCTCCCGCTGCAGGTGTCGTCATCCGGGGTGGGCAAGGTCCAGGCTGTGGGGGCTCGGGCGCTCTACGCACTGGGTCGCCCGGTCCAGGCACGACACCTGTTGGACCAGGCGCTCCGGACAGGGGCTCGTGAGGCCCTGACCCTGGAGGCGGTGGTCGGCTGCGAGAGCTCCGAAGTCGTGGCGAGCCTGGTGTCTTCCGGCTCTGTGGGAGAGCGGGTGGACGGGGCCTGTGATGGGGTCCTTGCCGCTCTTCGGGCTGGGGAGTCCTGGCTGGCCACCCGCTGGCTGAACCTTGCCCGGGAACTCTGTCCCGAGCACGCTGAAGCGGAGCGGTGGCAGGCCTATCTGGACCTGGCCGGGGATCAGGCCTCGCCCCTGGTGTGGTCCGTCGACCGCAGGGGTGAGGAGATCGAGTTGGTTCTCGAAGCCGGTCGGGCCCGAGATCCCCTGCTGGGACACCTGGCGGACCTGTTGCCCCGGGCCTGGGAAGGGCACCTCTCCCGGGAACGGATGCTGCGGCGCCATCGCTCCCTGAAGCGGGGTCGCAGGGCCACACCGGGTTCGGGGCTGATGCGCCTGCACCAGGCCGGCCGGGTCGGGCGCTGGCTGGATCGAGACCGGAGCTATGACGAGCTCCCCGGCGACCATCCGCGGGTCCGTGTCGAGATCGCCCTGGACCGGGCCCGCGCCTGTCAGGATGAAGGGCGCAGTGCCTGGTCTCCTGCAGCGGAATGCTGGCAGCTTGCCCCGGCTCTCGGGCTCTTTTCCCGGGCTCGCCTGGTCCAACTGCTGGCCCTGCTGGCCCTGCGGGATCCCGGTCTTTCCGCCATCGCGGATCATGCCACTGAGATGGTGCTCGACGAACTGCCCCGAGACCCTGACCTGCTGGGGGCTCGCGCCGCCGCCCTGGTCACCACGGGCCAGGTCGCAGTGGCTGTGTCCCTTGCAGAACAGGCCCTGAAGTCCCTGGGTGGGTCGGATCTGGGGCTGGTGCTCGCGGTGGAGACGCTGAGGCGGACGGGTGCGGTACGGGCTGTCCAGAGGGAGTTGCGTCGCCGTCTCGAGCACCCTGAATACGGCTGGTTGGCCGATGTCTGGCTCATGGACCTGGACCTCCCTCCTCTGAGTGATGACATCTGGGAGCTTCCTGATCGATCGTGGGGGTGAGAACTGTGGGGAGGCCCGGGATAGAAGCCAGGAGTACTTCGGAGATGCTTGTGAGCGGTGCCGACCAGAGCTCCAATTTCCTCAAGCAGATCATCGAGCGTGACATTGTCGAGGACACCCACGGAGGCCGGGTCATCACCCGGTTCCCGCCGGAGCCGAATGGCTACCTCCACATTGGCCATGCCAAGGCGATCTGTATCAATTTCGGGCTGGCCCAGACCTATGGGGGCACCTGTCACTTGCGCTTTGACGACACCAATCCCGCCAAGGAGGACACGGAGTACGTCGAGGCAATTCAGAGGGACATTCGCTGGCTGGGGTTCGATTGGGGGGACAAGCTGTTCTTCGCCTCGGACTCTTTCGAGGACATGTACCAACTGGCCGAGGGCCTGGTTCGCGACGGCAAGGCCTATGTGGACCACCTGACCGAGGCGGAGATCCGGGACTATCGGGGCACGGTCACCGAGCCTGCCACGCCGAGTCCCCACCGGGAACGACCGATCGAGGAGAACCTGGACCTGTTCCGCCGCATGAGGGCCGGGGAGTTTCCCGATGGCCACTGCGTGTTGCGGGCCAGAGGAGACCTTTCCCACGCGAACATGAAGATGCGGGACCCGCTGCTCTACCGGGTTCGCCACGACCACCATCATCGGACCGGTGACGACTGGTGCATCTACCCGATGTACGACTACGCCCATCCCCTCGAGGACGCCCTCGAAGGCGTCACTCACAGCTTGTGCAGCCTGGAGTTCCAGGACAACCGGGCCATCTACGACTGGGTGATCGACCACACTGCGGTGACCACAAGGCCCCGCCAGTACGAGTTCGCACGCCTGGCGTTGACCTACACGCTGATGAGCAAGCGCCGCCTTCTCAAGCTGGTGGAGGAGGAGCTGGTCTCCGGCTGGGATGACCCGCGGATGCCCACACTGTCCGGGATGCGTCGACGGGGGGTTCCTCCGGAGGCTCTCCGGGCCTTTGTGGAGCGTGTCGGGGTTGCCAAGACCAACTCGGTCGTGGAGATGGAACTCCTGGAGCACACCATCCGGGATGCCCTCAACGACCAGGCGCCGCGGCTCATGGCGGTCCTGGACCCACTGCCGGTCGAGGTGACCAACTGGGAGGCGGATCGGGTCGACTGGATCGATGCGGATCTATGGCCACGGGATGTTCAGCGAGAGGGCACCAGGCGGCTTCCCTTTACGCGACAGCTCCTGGTGGAACGCAGCGATTTTGCCGAGAACCCGCCCAAGGGTTGGCGTCGGCTGGTGCCGGGTGGCGAGGTGCGGCTGCGGCACGGCTACCTGTTCACCTGTACTGGGCTGGTACGGGACGAAGAAGGGAAGCTCCAGGGGCTGAAGGGCACCATCGATCCCGAGAGTCGCGGGGGACAGGCGCCGGATGGTCGCAAGGTCAAGGGCACCCTCCACTGGGTCAGTGCCACCGAGGGCCTCTCGGCCCAGGTACGGCTGGTGGACCGGCTCTTCAACGTGCCCGATCCCGGGGGCCGGGCAGACTGGCAGGACCACGTGAATCCCCAGAGCCTCGTGGTGATGGGACAGGCCGTGGTGGAGCCCGCAGTAGGTCGGGAGGACCTGGGTCCGCGCTGGCAGTTCGAGCGCCTGGGCTATTTCTGGCGGGATCCGCTGGACTCGACGGCCGGGGACCTGGTCTTCAACCGGATCGTCTCCTTGAAGAGTTCCTGGAAGGCGCCGGCCCAGGAAGCCCGCCAGGTCCAGTCCACGCCGAAGGTGGCCGAGGGTGGGGCGACGGAAGGTCGGCGCAAGCGGGTTCGGCGAGGCCGGGTCGAGGAGGCATTGACGACGGCCCAGTCCGCAGAGATGGCTCTCTACGCCGATCAGGGCATCTCGGAAAAGGCTGCCCGGATGTTGACCCTGAACGAGGCCGCCGGTTCCCTGCACAGGGCGACCGTGGAAGCGGGCGCTGAACCGCTGGCCACCGCGAAGTTCATCGCCAATGACCTTGTCGGCGCCGTGGATGATCTGGAAACGCTTCTGTTTGGAGGCTCCGAGCTGGCAGCGCTCATCGGAATGCTCCAGGCCAAGACCATCTCCCGCCGAATCGGAAAGACCGTGTTGGGGGTGATGGTCCGGGCTGGTGGGACTCCAGCGAAGATCATCGCCGAACAGGGTCTCCGCGCGGTCAGTGACACCGCGACGCTGGGCCCGATCATCGATCGGTTGATCGCCGACAACCCGGGGCAGGTCGCGGCTTTCCAGGGGGGGAACCAGCGAGTCCTGGGCTTCTTCGTGGGTCAGGTCATGCGTCAGACCCAGGGACAGGCGGACCCTGCGGCGGTCAATGACCTGCTGCGTCAGAAGCTCTCGGTCTGACCCTCGGCGGGTTGGTGACTGGACCAGGGACCCCGGCGCCTGTGGCCCCAGGGGCGGATTGACCTGTTGAGGGGCAATTGCTACCGTCCGCGGCATGTCCGATGAGCTGACCAAGCTGCAAGAGGTCCGCGACCAGAAGGTCAAGGAACTCGAGGCGGCCGAGGCGGCCCTCAAGGAGGCCGAAGGCGCATCCAAGGAGGCTGACAAGGCACTCGAGGCGGCCGAAGGGGCCCGGGATGCGGCCACCGAGGAACTGGAGAAGCTGAAGGGACAGGAACCGGAACTCGAGACCGCGGTCACCGAGGCCGAAGCTGCGGTGGAAGCCGCCACGGCCGAGCGGGACAAGCTGGCCGCCGAGCTGGAGACCTTGCGCTCGGAGGAAGAGGGGCGCCAGGGCGAGGCAGCGGAGCTTCAAGACAAGGTCGATGGTTTGCGCAAGGAACTCAAGGGCCTGGAAAAGGAAGCGGAGGGCCTGCAGAAGGAACACGAGTCCAAGCAGTCCGAACTCACGGACGCGGAGAAGGCCCTGGATGAGGCCCAGACAGCCCGGGACGAGGCCGCGGCGACGGTTGCACAGCTCGAGCAGGAGCTCGCCGAGCTGGCCGGGAGCTAGGCAGACCCCTTGGAGGGCGCCCTCTACGATCTGCTGAAGACCTGGGGAGGCGACACGCCGTCTCAGGCGATGATCCAGGTGGTGTTGGGGGCGGTGTCCGCCGAAGAGACCCTGGGGGCTGTGTCCGGCATTGCCGGGGGTGCAGGGGCCCCATCCAGCCGGCCCGAAGGGGACGATGTCCGGCGCGCCGCCGAAGTGGCCCGAACTCTTGACGCCGGGGAACAGTTCGCCTCCCTGGCTCTGGGGCCTCGCAATGCCCTGTCCCTCTACGATGCCCACGCCGAGTGGGCGGTGGGTATTGGTGACCTGGAGGACGACCAGGGCCGGGATGCCGCCTACCGGGCCCTGGGCCTGGGGCTGGTCGCCTGGCACCTGTTCGATGGGGACCCCGAGGACCGGGCCAATGGGCTGCAGGGCTGCGAGGCCGGTCGAGCCCTGTTGGCCTGGTTCTGCGCGGTGGACGTGGCGCTCGCATTTTCCTCGGACATGGAGCCCATCGAGGGTGACCACGTCAGCCAGCTCTTCGATCTTCACGGGGACGATGCCGTCGAGGCCTTCGAGGAGTGGGCAGATCCGGAGGACGTGGCGGGCGGAAAGGCGGTCCTGGAAGTGCTTCTTCCGCTCATGGACCAGGTCGCAGAAGGGGTCGGGGCCGAGGTGGAGGCCCTGGCAGAGGCCGTTCGGTCCGTCCTGCCGGAGCTGGAGGACAATTCCCGTGAAGGGCTGGTGGGTGAGGCCAAGAAGATCCCGCTCTACCGGCTTCTCAGCGGATGGTTGCTGGTCGAATCCCGCGGCGATGGTGCGACGGCCGCGCCCTCGAAGAAGAAGGCTGCAGCCAGGCCTCCCCCGGAGCCCGAGCCCGAAGAGGATCCGCAGGCGGAGCGTCGGGCCGAGGTCGAGGAGGCGCTTGCCGAGGCCCAAGAGGCCCTGGATGGGGCGCAAGAGGCCCTGGAGAAAGCGGGATCCCATCACACCGAGGTCCTTTCCGGCGCCGAAGAGGCACAGGGCTCATCCACAGAGGCTGGAGAGCGGGTCACCGCCGCCAGGGAAGCCCTGGCCGAGGCAGAGGAGGGGCTGGAAGAAGGCGGGAGTGGCGGCGACCTGGCGGGGTCGGAAGCCGGGGTGACAGAGGCCGAAGAGGGGTTGAAGGCGGCCGAGGAGGCGGTGCCTGCGGCTCAGCAGGCCCTGAAGGATCTAGGCGGTCAGCGCACCGCCGCAGAAGAGGCCCAACAGGCCGCAGAGACGGCGGTCTCCAGCGCCAGAGAAGCCCAACAGGCCGCGGAGGAGGTCCACAGTGCTGCCAGGGACAGGGCGGAGACCGCCCGGACCGAACTGTCCGAGGCCGAGGAGGCACAGGCGACGGCACAGGCGGCCCAGGGGGAGGAACTTGCGGCGGTCGAGGGCAAGCTGGAGGCAGCCCGCAAGGCGCTCGGCAAGGCGGACGAGGGGCTGTCCCAAGCCCAGGAAGCGGTCCAGCAGGCCACTGGAGCAGTCGAGAACGCGGGTGCTGGATCCACCGAGGCCGCTTCGGCACTCCAGGCCCAGGCGGAGCTCCTTGCCGGGGCCGAGAAGGAACAGTCCGCGTTGGGGGAGTCCGGTGGTGGGGACAAGGCCATGGTCGCCTCCCTGGCAGAGGCCGAACAGGCTCTGACCGATGCCACCTCGGCGGTGGAACAGGCCCGAGAGGCGGTCCAGACCCAGACCCAGGCCATCGCCAGGGCAGAAGAAGCTGCCACCTCGGCTGGGGAGGGGCTGGACCAGGCGACCTCTGAGAAGACAGCGAAGGCCGAGGCGCTGAAGTCTGCAGAGGTGACGGCAAAGGAGGCTCGTTCCGTCCTCGACAAGGCCAAGGCCGAGCTCAAGAGCGTCCAGGATGCCGCTGCGGCAAGAAACAAGGAGGGGGCTGCCCTTCGTTCCCGCCTGGAGGAGGCCCAGGCTGCTCTCGAGGTCCTGGATGCCGCCAGGGCCACGGCGGCGGAGCAGGTGTCCTCTCTGGGGGAGGCGCTGGAGGCGGCGGCAGCGGCGTGCGCCACCCACAAGGAACAGCAGACCGGGCTGGGGAGTGAGATCGATGGGCTGGCGGGGAACACGGATGCCCTGGCGGGTGACGGTGGCGGCCTGGCCGAGGCCGAGACTTCCCTGGCCGAGGCTCTTGAAGGGGTTGGCGCGGCCGAAGAGGTTCTGAAGAAGGCCCAGGCCGTCCGGGTCGACCATGCTGAGAAGGTCACGGCGTCGGAGAAGGCCCAGGAGTCTGCCGATGCTGACCTTGTCGAGAGAAGCGGCGGCCGGGATTCAGCCGCCAGTGACCTGGAGGCGTCCCGGGCCGCGGTGGATGCCGTTCGCAAGGATCTCGAGGCTGCACAGTCCGCCCTGGAGGCCGCCCAGGGGGAAGCTGCCACCCGGGATGCGGCGTTGCAAGATCGACAGACCCGGCTGGCGGCGGGCCGGGAGACGCTGTCGTCTGCCGAGGCCACCCTCCAAGAACACCAGGGCCAGGTAGAGGCGGCCCAGGAGGCCCTCTCCGCTGCAGCCGAGGGGACGAACAAGGCCGACGCCGCGGTGGAGAAGGCACAGGACCACCTGTCCGAACAGGAAGCGGCTCTGTCCAGGGCCGCTGAAGGCGACGAATCCGGACTCACCGGGGCGATGGAAGTCCTGTCCCAGGCGACTGCGGGGCAGGAGGCGGTCACCGAAGACCTGGAGTCCGCGCGCAGGGCTCTCCAGCAGTCGGCCGAAGAACAGGAGGCGGTCGAGGAGGCGCTGACCGCCAGGGAGGAGGAGGTTCAGGGGTCCACGGAGACTGCGACTGCGGCCCGCCAGGCCCTGGAAGAGGCCAGTGCTGCCGTGGCCACCGCCCAGGGAGGTCTGGCGTCTGCCCAGGCCGAACTCTCGGAGGCCCAGCAGGCCCTGGCGGCACAAAACGAGGTGGCTGCTGCTCTGCAGGAGCGCCTGGATGGGGCCCGGGCTGTGCTTGCCGAAGCCGAGACGGCACTGGTGCCTGTACGAGCCCGTACAGAAGAAGCCCGGGAGCAGGCCCAGGTGACCAGTGATGCCCTGGGCGAGAAGACCCTGGGTCGGGGTCGGCTGTCGATGGACCTGGACGAGGCGGAAGAGGCTGCGGAAGCAGGGGGATCGACGACCCCGGCGATCGACCTTTCAGGGCCCACCGCAGCTGCGGACCAGGCCGAGAAGGCCTTGTCCGAGGTCCAACAGGCTGCGGAACAGGCGCGTGAAGCCCTGGAGGCCCATGGCGCCCGGGTCAAGGAACTCCAGAAATCGGCAGACGAGTCCCGGGTCGCTGCAGAGGCTGCGGCAGAGGTCATCGTGGTGACCACTGCGGCCCGAAGTGCAGCCCAGGAGACCGTGGGGCAGTCCCGGGCGGCTCATACCGAGGCCCAGGAAGCCCTGGCCCTGGCCCAGGGCGAGGAGGCGGCGAGAGAGGAGGCCCTGGTGGCGCTTCAATCTCGCCTGGATGCCGCGCGAAGTGCCCTCGAGGGGGCGACTGCAGCCCTGGCCGAAGCCCAGGCCAGCCGAGACGGGGCTCAGCAGCCGGCCACCGACGCTGGCGAGGCCCGGGACGCCCTGGAGCCTCGCCGCGAGGCCCTCTCCTCGGCCCTGGCGGAGGCCGAAGCGTTGGTGGGAGACTCGGACGAGACGGACGATCTCGTCTTTGCCCGCCAGGCGGCAGAGGCTGCGGAAGGCGCCCTTGTCCAGGCGCAGGAAGGCGTCACCCAGGTCACCCTTGCGCAGTCCGTTCACCTGGAGACCACGGCCAGGGAGCAACAGTCCTTCCAGGACACCATGGCCCGGTGTCTGGAGGCGAAGAAGGGCTACGACAGTGCCCGCAAGAAACTGAAAGAGGCCAAGGCCGCCGTGGAAGAGGCGCGCGTGGACCTGGCCGGTGCCCAGCAGGCGGTTCTCGATGTAGAACCCGTGAGCGACGCCGAGCCTTCGGTCACCACCTCGCGCCCTACAGGTCGGCGCACCGCTCGCCGCCTTCGCCCAGGCTCGCCCTCCGACGCCCCTGGGGAGCCGGTGCCTGCGGAGGAGTCTTCAAAGAAGGCAGAGACGCCGGCAGACAAGCCGAAGTCTGACCTTCTCTCGGGCCTGGAGGCTGTTCCCCTGGCTGTCCCCTCGCCCGGGCCGGCAGAAGAGGATGAGCCGGCCACGGTCATGATGGATCGCAAGGCGATGCAGTCCCGCTGGCAGGACATGCTCAAGGAGGCAGAGAAAGAAGAGGAGTCTGCGGAACCGGCCGGATCTCCAGAAGATGATGCACCCAAGACCGTGATGATTGACAAGGCCTCCCTGAAGGCCAACTGGCAGGCTCTTCTGAGCAAGGCCGGAGACCAGGACGAGGAGGCCTCCGCTCCGGAGTCGGAATCCGGCCAGGTGGAAGGCCCGGGCAGGGAGGAAGAGGTCGAGGAGATCGAGGACTTCTCGGCGGTCGAGGTCGAGGACGAGGTCGAGGAGATCGAGGACTTCTCGGCGGTCGAGGTCGAGGACGAGGTCGAGG
>CAZMNK010000001.1:93010-137494 GCA_964567625.1 uncultured Enterobacterales bacterium
AGATCGAGGACTTCTCGGCGGTCGAGGTCGAAGAGGCCGTAGAAGCGGAAGGACCGGTGATCGAGATCGAGGACGCTGAAGAGGAGGAGGACGAGGATCTCCCGGGTCCGGAAGAGGTGGCGATGGCGCCGGAACCCCAGCCTCGTCCCCAGTCCCGCCCTGCCCGGCCCCGACCGGGCCGAAGGGTCGCGGTGCGAAAGCGCGCCAAACCTGCGTGGCTCGAGGACGATTGAAGTCCTTCCACGCTCCCGTCGCGCTCGGGATAGTCACGTCGACCCCACATCGAGGAGGTCTCGTGCGCACCCTGTTCCTGTTGCTGTTGTCCCCGCTCTTCATGTCTACTCCAGCCCAGGCGGGGCTCTTCAATCGCAACAAGGGCGAAGAGCCGCCGCCCCCGGGAGACTTTCCGCCCTACGCCGAGGTCATCGATGGCCTGGAGGTCATCGAGGGGTTGTTCGACTTCTACCGGGACCCGGAGTCGGCACAGGTCTTCCTGTCCGTGGGCGAGGACCAGTGGGACAGCGAGTACCTGATGTCCATGAAGATGGACGGCTCGGTCGGGGAGCGGGGGCTGTACGGCACCATCATGATGGATGCCTTTGTCTTTCAGTTGCACCGCCAGGGGAACCAGGTCCAGGTCATTCAGCGCAACCTGACCTTCCGGGCGGATGAGGGCACCCCGGAGGCCCTTGCAATTCCCCGTTCCTTCAGCGATGCCGTGATCACGGCGGCTCCCGTGGCCAGCATGCCCCAAGAGGAGACAGGCGAGGTGCTTGTGGACCTGGGGGCCTTGTTCGCCCAGACCGACCTGGTGGGTTTCGGCAAGGTACTCAGCCAGCGCTACGAGGGGGGGTACGGGCTGGACCCGGAAAATTCGGCCATCACCGATGTCCGGTCCTTTCCGTCGAACACCGAGCTCCAGGTCACGGCACGCTATGTCGGCGAGACCGAGCAGTGGTCACCGGTCGTGCCGGATCTGAAGGCCCTGACGGTGTCCTTTCACTACAGCCTGCTGTCCTTGCCAGAGGATGGCTACACCCCGCGGCTGGCCGATGATCGGGTCGGGTATTTCCTCGAACAGCACCTGAACTACAGCGACACCGGCCCGGACGTCCCCTACGAACGTTGGCTCAGTCGCTGGCACCTGGAGAAGAAGGACCCCGCCGCCGAGGTCAGTGACCCGGTGGCGCCCATCGTCTTCTGGTTGGAGAACACGGTGCCGGAGCGCTACCGAGCCGCCATGATGGAAGGGGTTCAGTTCTGGAATGCCGCATTTGAACAGGCTGGCATCTCCAATGCCATCGTCGTGGAGCAGCAGCCTGACGATGCGGACTGGGACCCCGCGGACGCTCGCTACAACACGATCCGGTGGTTCTTGACCTATGACGCGAGCTTCGCCATCGGTCCCAGCCACCATGACCCCCGCACCGGCCAGATCCTCGATGCCGACATCGGTTTCAGCGACGGCCTGATTCGTTTCGGAGCGATCGCTGGCCACGCCTACTGGGTCGACCCGGTCACTGGGGTGCAGGGGCTCATCGACCAGGCCACTTCCCCGGGGAACGCCCGGTGCACGCTGGCCTCTGAGAAGGCGATGTCAGCCGGGTTCGGCCATGACTTCGTGGCCGCGACTCGGGGCTGGTCCAGCGCAGAAGAAGAGGAGTACGTGCGCCAGTACGTGGCCGAGGTGACCGCCCACGAGGTGGGCCACACCCTGGGGCTGCGTCACAACTTTCTGGCCTCCGGTCGCTACGACATGGAGACGCTCCTGGACTGGAAGGAGGATCACCTGGGCATCGGCACCTCGGTGATGGACTACAACCCGCCGGTCATCGCCCCGGAAGGCAAGAACCAGGGGCCCTACCTGCCGATGGAGGCGGGCACCTATGACCGACACGCCATCGAGTATGGCTACCGGGTCTGGGAAGACGCCGAAGCCGAGGCGGCGGGACTGAGGGCCCTGGCTGACCAGGGCGCCCTGCCGGACTTCGCCTTTTCCACCGACGAGGACGCCGGATTCAGCGGCGCGAACATGGACCCGCGGGTCTCCCGCTATGACTTCTCTTCGGATCCGTTGGCCTGGTTCGAGTACAACCTGGGCCTGGTCGATGTGCTCTGGGAGAACCTGGGAGCCCTGGTCTCCGAGGGCGACAGCTACCGGGTGGTGCGCAGTGGTTTCGACCGGACCTGGCGACCCTATGTGCTCGGTGGACTGGTGGCGGCCAAGTACGTGGGAGGCATCTACCAGGGTCGTTCTCACCAGGGCGATGAGGGAGGCTCCCTGCCGTTTACGCCGGTGCCTGCCGAGGAGCAGCGTCGGGCACTCACCTTCCTGGACAAGCACATCTGGGCGCCGGGCACCTTTGACCTGCCCGATGACCTGCTCGCCAAGCTCCAGATGGACCAGATCGAGGACCTGGAATGGAGCCGTTTCTATGCCCCTCGACAGGACTACCCCCTGCACGAGGTCGTCCTGTCGGTCCAGTCCGCGCCACTGGACATGCTCTTTGACGTCAACCGCCTCAGCCGCATGATCGACCTCGGCAAGATGAGTGACGATGCCCTCACCATCGACGAGCTCTTTCTCAGCCTGCGCAAGTCCATCTGGTCCGAACTGAGCTTCCGGGGACCCATCGACTCCCACCGCCGTGCACTGCAGCAGGCCCATGTGGATCGCCTGGTGGCGCTGGCCCTGCACCAGGTTCCGGGTGCACCGGCGGATGCTGTCTCCCTGGCGCGTTTCGAACTCAAGCAGTTGAAGAACCTCTGCGGTCGTGCAGCCCTGCGCATCACCGATCGAGCCAGCCGTGCCCACCTGGAGCGGCTTGGTGCCGAGATCGGCCAGGTGCTGGATGCCCAGGTGGAGTGGG
Source organism: uncultured Enterobacterales bacterium (assembly GCA_964567625.1). GTDB lineage: Bacteria > Myxococcota_A > UBA796 > UBA796 > CAJQPC01 > CAYFPX01. Next base: position 95,881 of record CAZMNK010000001.1, read on the forward strand.
GGCGGAAAGCGACGCCCTAGGCGGCACCCCATCCCACCAGCAACCCATCGATCAGAACCCGGGCCACCTGCTGGCTGTGCAGTTCCCTGGGCAGGATTCGGTCCCGCTTCCTGAAGTGGCCCACCCCGTGGATCGCTGCCCACAGGGCCAGGGTCCGCAGTCGGGTGGCTTCAGGGGCCAACTCCCGGCCCTGAACGGCTTGAAGCAGTACCTGGTCACACCGCTCCAGGATTCCCTGGAGCGCCTGGTCCACCGCCTGGGCTTCCGTGTCCGACAGGGTGGGGGCCGTGTCGGACAGGGACTGGTCCGCCAGGGCGTGCAGGGCGGATGGTGACCCCGGGCTGGGTGGACATGCACACCCACTACGACGGCCAGGTGACCTGGGACCCCCACCTGACCCCCTCGGGCTGGCATGGGGTGACCACGGTGGTGATGGGGAATTGTGGCGTCGGTTTTGCCCCGGTCCGTCCGGAGCACCGGGAGTGGCTGATCAACGTGATGGAGGGCGTCGAGGACATCCCGGGTGCGGCGCTCAGCGAAGGCATCCAATGGGGTTGGGAGTCCTTTCCGGAGTACCTGGATGTGCTCGGGGGCCTGGAGAGGAGCCTGGACTTTGCCACCCAGCTACCCCACAGCGCTCTTCGGGGCTTCGTGATGGGACCCGGTGCTGCGGAACAGGACGCCGCGACAGCTGGACAGATCGCCACCATGCGCAGGCTGACGGCCGAGGCGATCCGGGCCGGCGCCCTGGGGGTCACGACTTCGCGGACGAGCCTGCACCGCACGGCAGAGGGGGAGTTTGTCGCGGGGACTTTTGCCCAGATCGAGGAGCTTCGGGGCCTGATCCAGGGGCTCGCGGACGCGGGGGCAGGCCTGTTCGAGATGGCCTGCGAGCACGTGACCCTGGACGACGACATCGCCTGGATCGAGGAACTCTCGGCCGCCAGCGGTCGCCCGGTGCTGTTCAACCTCTCCCAGACGGACTTCGCCCCCGGGTTGTGGAAGACGGTCCTGGCTCGCCTGGAGGCGGCGGTTTCGCGGGGGGGTGCCGCTCTATGCCCAGTGTGCGGGCCGGGCGATCGGGGTGTTGATGAACTGGCGTTCCACGGCGCATCCCTTCCGCTTTCACCCGTCCTGGCGTGCCCTGGAGGACCTGCCCTGGGAGAAGCAACTCGCGGCCCTGCGGGATCCGGTCTTTCGTTCTCGGATCCTGGCGGAGGTCCCTGAGGACCAGGGGCTCTTCGAGACCTACATCACCCGGTCCTTCGACAAGATGTACGTGCTGGAAGAGGGGCGGGACTACGAGCCCAGACCCGAGGACTGCCTTGAAACCCGAGCGGCCAGGGAGGGGGTCCAGGCGGCGGCGCTGGCCTACGATGCCTTGATGGCGCGGGAGGGCACGGGCTTCCTCTATTTTCCGCTGTTCAACTACGCCGATGGCAGCCTGGATCTCCTGCACACCCTCCACAGTCATCCTCGAACCCGGATGGGCTTGAGCGACGGCGGTGCCCATTGTGCGGCCATCTGCGACGGTGGCATGCCCACCTTCATGTTGAGCTTCTGGACACGGGATCGCACCCGTGGACCGCGGCTACCGCTGGAGCTCGTCGTCCATCGTCAGACCGCCCAGACCGCGGCGCTCTATGGCCTGAAGGACCGGGGATTGCTGGCTCCCGGGTACCGGGCAGACGTCAATCTCATCGACTTCGAAGCCCTGGCCCTGGGGCGACCCGAACTGGTCTTCGACCTGCCTGCTGGAGGGCGTCGCCTGGTCCAACGAGCCTCTGGCTACGTGGGGACCTGGGTCGCTGGTCGAAGAACGATGGTGGAGGGGCGTCCAACAGGTGCCCTGCCGGGTCGACTGGTTCGAGGCCCACAACCGGGGCCTGATCGGGCCTGATCGGGCCTCTGGTGGGGCACCAGTTGCGCTTCTTGGCGGGCTGTGAGTGAATACCGCTCTGTCCCTGGTACGGACCGAAAGTCCCCTGGAGGAATGTCATGCGCACCTGGATTGTGGCCCTGGCTCTGGGCCTTGTCTCTCTCTCTGTCTCCGTGGTTGACGCTGCGGACAAGGTGCAGCTCGGAGTGGTCACCCTCGAGGAGAAGACCGATCGGGACACCATCCTGTTGCCGGCCTGCACCACTCCCAGGAACGTCAAGGTCACGGCCATCAAGGTCGAGGTCAAGCGCTTCCCGGCCGAGATCAACCGGCTCCAGGTGACCTTTCACAACGGCGAGAGCCTGAAGCTCACGCCAAACATCCACGTGAAGGCAGGGACCACCTCCGCCTGGATCGACCTGCCGGGCAAGGCCCGTTGCATCCAGAAGATCGTCATCGTGGGTGACACGGACACGAAGAAGAAGGCGCCGAAGAAGAAGGCTGAGGTCATTTTCTATGGTCGATCGGCCCCCGAGGCCGCCCCCTCTCCGACCATGGCCCCCTCTCCGACCATGGTGGAAGCTGTCGACAGGGTGCAGCTCGGAGTGGTCACCCTCGAGGAGAAGACCGATCGGGACACCATCCAGTTGCCGGCCTGCAGCACTCCCAAGAACGTCCAGGTCACGGCAGTCAAGGTCGAGGTCAAGCGCTTCCCGGCCGAGATCAACCGGCTCCAGGTGACCTTTCACAACGGCGAGAGCCTGAAGCTCACGCCAAACATCCACGTGAAGGCAGGGACCACCTCCGCCTGGATCGACCTGCCGGGCAAGGCCCGTTGCATCCAGAAGATCGTCATCGTGGGTGACACGGACACGAAGAAGAAGGCGCCGAAGAAGAAGGCCGAGGTCATTTTCTATGGTCGGGTGGCCCCCGCCGCCCCGGTGGCCGTGGCCAGCGGGGGGAGCAAGCTGGGCGTCGTGCGTCTGGCGGAGACGACGGACCGGGATCTCATCCAGCTGCCCAAGTGCAAGAACTCATCCAACACCAAGATCACCAGCATGCGCTTCACCGTCGAGGAGTACCCGGCGGAGATCAACCACCTGAGCGTTGAGTTCCAGAACGGGGAGCGGACCCAACTCCAGGTCAAGGATCACTTCGCTGCGGGCAGTGCCTCCCGCTGGATGGACATGCCCGGTGAAAAGCGCTGCGTGGCGAAGATCTTCGTTGTGGGTGACACCGACACCGCCAAGAAGGCGCCCAAGCGACAGGCGAAGATCACTTTCTACGGCAAGTAGTTCAGCCGTTCAGAGGATCGGGGCTGGAGACGCTCGGAGACCGGCGTGATGAGCCTCGTCGCCGGGATGAGCTTGGGGGGCCTCCGGAAACGGAGAGGGCTCCCCATCAGAATCCGACGCCCAGGGTGAAGCCCCAGGAACTCACGCCGTTGGCGAGCCACTCTCGCTCAAAGGCCAGGGCGATGCTGAACAGCCGTATGGTCATCTCGGTGCCCACGTAGAAGGACAGCTCGTGGGCGAATCCGGGGGCCTGGTAGTCGACGTCCCAGTCCACGCGACGCACCGGATTGCTCACGAATCCGGGGGCGAAGCCACCGACCAGGTGAATGAACTCCGGTCCCAACTCCAGGAAGATTGGAATGCTCAGACCGTTGGTCGCCGGGAGGTGGATGGCCGCGACCTCCCAGTAGTTGCGCCAGAACTCGGCCCCAATGGCTGCTGCCCAGTGGGTCTTCCGGAGGCCCAGATAGCCAGCGAGGCCCACGTCATAGCCTCGACCATCACCCTGGAGGAAGTAGGTGCCGTACAGGAGCACCTTGGTGCTGATGAGGCCTTCCCGCTTCCAGTTGAAGATGCTGACGGAGCCGCCTGCCTTGAACAGCAACTCGTTGGTGTCATCCAGCACGTTTCCGAGTGCGCTCATCCCGATGGAGGGAGAGATCGATCGCACGCAGCCCCAGGGATCCGGGCCCTCCCATTTCTCCTTGCACCATTTCTCCTTCTCGTCCTTGGAGGTGTTCTCCTTGGAGGTGGTCTCCTGTGGAAGGGGGGCCGGAGTGTCTTCCTGGGCCAGAGCCTGACCGGAGAGGGTCAGGGCGAACAGGGCGAACAGGTGGAGAGCAGCGCGTTGCATGGCGACCTTCCCTGGAAGGCAGATGTCCTAACGGACACCGTAGCCCCATGAAAGCGTGACGGGGAGGTCCATGAATTTGTCGAGGATATGTTGGAGTGAATCCCAGTCCCAGTTCAGACGTCGGTGAAGGCATGTACAGGCAGTTGTTTCGGATCCTGGGGGCCGTCGCGTTGATGGTTGGGGGCGTGTGGTCGGCGGGGCTTGGGGCTGCGTCCTCGAAGCTCCAGCTCTTCTACGCGGTCCATGTCCATGCTCTGGGGATGGAGGGGTCCGCTTTCGACACCTCGCTGGCCCGCCTGGATCGGACAGCGGCCCACAACATCGGAGAGGCACTGGTGGCCCTCGGCGACACGCTGGAGCGACATGGGGCCCGGGCGTCGTTTCAACTGACCCATGCTGCGCTGTCGGCTGTCTGCCAGGTAAAGGGCCCCGGTCTTCTCCAGGGATTGGCAGCCGAGGGCCATGATGTGGGGGTTCATGGTCACGATCCTTCAGAGATTGTCCGTGCGACCCAGGCCCTGAAGCGCCAGTGTGGACTGACGGCCAGGACTGGCTCTGGTCTCGTCGGTCCTGGCACAGTGCGGGCAGCCGGAGGTGGACGACCTCCCGGTCGCCGAGGCGGTGGCGGGATCAGTTCCTCGGTCTTTGTCTCGGGAGCGCTGGATGCCCAGCGGAGCGGGTTGGAGGTCCTGACCCTGAATGCCACGGCTTCCCGGGCTCGGAATCCGGCGATCATCCGCGCCTGCAACGGGCCTTTTGGCAACAATGCCCTCCGGAATCCAGCCAGTGGGGCTCTTCCGTTCTCATGGCATCCAGACCTGGGCGCAGGCGACATCTGTGGAGACAGCCCCCGAGGGACCCTGGTGCTCATGGATCACGCACCAGGGGATTGGTTGCTCGACCCCCAGGGAAATGGACGGGACAGTGTCGATCGGCTCAGCGACACCGAATTCGCCCAGCTAAAGCCCCTGGTTCAAGCCGCACTGACGGCTCCCCGCCGGGCGGATTCGGTCCACTCCTGGGGATTCGTCTCCCATCTGCACGAGTTCATGCCGGGAACGAGTGCTTCTCTCCCCGTCGCCTCGGAGAGCCTGGCCGCCCTGGATCGCTGGCTGGACTGGGTCAACCGCTCCATGGCAGGCCAGGGCGTCTGGTCAACCCCCCCGGTGATCGCCAGACTCGAGCCCTGAGCGGGGCGCTCCCCGCCAGAGGAGGTCCTGAGGATCCCCGAAAATTGCGATATGTTGCCCTCGATTGGCTGCGGTATGGGGTCCCCAGTCATCGGGAGGGTTGGTCGTGTCTCGGTGGATTGGTGCCCAGCTCTTGCTTGGGAGCACTGCCATTTTCTGGTTGGTTCCGGGGTGTGTGGCCAGTTCGGGAGCGCAGAGCGGAACGGACGACTCCACTGCGTCTCTGACGGACTCCGGACCCCGGTCGGGTCCCATGGGCCAGGTGGGCAGATCTCTGTTGGAGATGGGACCTGTCCAGGTCTGTGAGGACCCCGTTGAGTCTGTGACCTACACCGAACGCAGCGCCGAGCTTGGCCTGGAGGGCCCCATCGTTCCCACCGAGGGGAGGGGTGGTTCCGGTGCCTCGGTGGCGGTCGCGGACTTTGATCAGGACGGGGATCTGGACATGGTCCTCGGATTCCCGGATGAACCCCTGATCATCTACAGGTGGGAGGGAGAGGCCTGGATCAAGGGAGAGACCTTTCCCCACACGAGGGACACCAACAGCATGAACATTGCCGACCTGGATGGGGATGGCTGGCTCGACCTGTTGGTGGGCACCGGTGGCTTTCCTCGCATCCTCTGGAACAATGGGGGTGAACTCGAGTGGGTTCAGCAACTCAACACCGACCCGCAGATGACGCGCATCCGGGAGTTGTCCCCGGCGGACTTCGATGGGGATGGTGACATCGATCTCTACGGGCTCACAGTGACGTCCAACATCAACCCGGCGGAGCGCTGGGACATGCTCCTCAGGAACCAGGGGAACCGGGAATTCTCTCTGGATCTGTTCAGCCTGGACCGGAGCCTTGCCACGGGCCAGGGCTTTGATGCCGGCTGGTTTGACTGGGATGACGACGGGGATCTGGATGTCTATGTGGCCAACGACCAGGGCATCAGGCATGGCCCGGACTTCCTGTTGGAAAACCAGGGCGGCGGAGTGCTGCAGAACGCTCGGGATATCTGCATCTGTGGTCCGGCCCACACCGGCATGAACGTGGACGCCGCGGACTTTGATGGGGATGGACTGTTCGACGTGTTCATCACCACGGCCAGCAACAACGTGCTGCTCAAACAGTACGGGGACCGCAGCTTTGGAGACGTCACCCTGGCCGTGGGGGCACTGTCCGTGGCGGAAAACGACGATGCGCCCACCGGCTGGGGGGCCATGTTCTTCGACCGGGAAAACGATGGGGACCTGGACGTACTTGTGGCGCTGGGGGCCTTCTCGGATGGCGAGGATCACGACGGTGACGTAGTGGCCAGCCAGGGACCGCTGCCCATTTCCCTGCTGGAACAGGACGGTGGGGTCTTCACGGATCGGGGGGAGTCCCTGGGCATGCCCCAGGTGGGGACCTGGCGGAGCGTGGTGACCCAGGACTTCAACCAGGACGGTGTTCTGGACCTGTTGGTCACGGAACTCTATTCCCGGCCGCATCTCTACTTGAGCGATGGCTGCACGGCGGATTCCTGGGTGCGAATCGAAGCCCCTGAGGGCAGCAAGGTCGTGCTGACCGCGGGAGACCGCACCTGGGTGGACCACGTGACCCGGGAGTCTGGCTACGGTGCCGGGCAGCCGGCCAATGTCCACATTGGCCTGGGGGACCGGGACGTGGTGGACCACCTGGAGATCCGTGTTCTCGGGGGGACCACCCTGGTGAGCGATGCGCCCTTTGCGGCCAACCGGGTGGTCCGGATTCTGCCTGCCGCGAAGGTCCAGCGGTAGGCGCTAGCTCGGAGTGGGTGAGGCTCTTCTCGGGCCCCTGAACAGCAGGACCAACAACAGGAACCCGCCCCCGGCCATGGTGGGAAGGACAAAGAGTGGCAGGGGATCTCCCTCCTTTGTGATCACTTCTGGCCGGACCCGGCACATCGCGTACTCCGGGCAGTTCGGATCCAGGGTGATCGGTGCATTGCTGACCGCCGGGGCTTGTTTCGGCAAGGGTTGAGCGGGTTTCACCTTGTAGATCGCGATGCTCTCCCCTCCGTCCCGGGTTCGGGCCAGGGCAGGGCCCCACCAGTGTTCTATGACCTGGCCGACCTGCTCCCGGCTGTCCTTGGCAAAGGCGTCCGAGTGCCAGGCCAGGTGACTGATCTCGTCTTTCTGCAGGATCTTCTCGGCCCGGTCCGGTGAGTCGGCCAGGATTGCAGCCACGAGGCCATCCACCTGGCCCCGGAGGGGGCTGTTGGGGGCAGCGACGGTGAGACAGGAGTACGGCAGGTGTGCGTTGTGCCGGGTCTGGTAGTAGCAGTTGATGTTGAGCACGTGCAGGGAGATGGAGTTGGGGTACCAGGGCCAGAGGTCGAGAACCGTGTCCTCGGGGGTCAGCACGTCATAGGCGCTCGGAATCTCGGCCAGGGTCTTCCGGGGCTCCAGGGGCCGCATTCCCACCACCAGGGTCTCGGCGACCACCAGGGCCACCAGCCACCCCACTCGTCGAGGAAGCAGCCAGGCAGCGGAGCGTGCAGCAGCGATTCCGCCGACGAGGTACCAGATCCATAGGAATCGGCTGGGGAAGCGGAACAGCTTGAGGGGTGGTGCCCAGTGGCGAATCCAGCCCCAGGCCCCACCGGTTCTCATGTCCTCGAACTCGCCGGGAAAGGTGGTCAGGTACGCGCGTTCGCCCATGGAGAGCACGATGGCCGCGATCCCGACTGCGATCAGTGCCCGATCTGGCTTCGACCGCCGGACCAGGGGGACCACCACCCCGAAGGCCAGCAGGGTCCACAGCAACGGGAAGCGAACGTGGTACCAGTTCAGGTCGAAGCCTGGCGGTATGCCGGCGAGGGTGTCGGCAGCTGTAAAGGTCGACACCAGCCCAGAGACGCGTTCAGCGGCCAGGGAGGGGTCCAGCCCCCCGAAGACGATCACCCAGTAGGCCAGGGCCGGAAGAAAGGCGGTGGGGCCGAGTCGCCAGAGCGGTCGGAAGCGCATCCCTCCGTAGACCAGGACCACCAGGGCGGCCATGATCGCAAAGTACCCGGACTGAAGGGCACAGAGGGTCCCTGCAGCGGTCACCAGCAGGGGCCATCGCCAGGGTCTGTATTGGTCCGGACGGGACTCCAACGCACCCAGCAACAGGGGCAGCCCAGGCCCGAAGAGCAGGCCCCCATGCCCCTCTGCCAGGCCGGTGCCCACCAGGGGAGAGAGGCCATAGGCACAAGCGGCGATCAGCGAAGCCGGCCGTGGAACTTCGAAGGTTCTGTGGGTCACCTGTTCGGTGACGATCACCGTGGTCAAGATGCCCAGGAAAGTGAGCAGGTGGTACCCGGCGACCGGCCCCAGAGGAGCCGCAAGGGTCGCAAAGAGGCCAAATAGCAGCGTGTCTGCCCACTGGAGGGTGTTCGCAAGCTCGGAGGTCCCGGCGGACCAGACCAGCCAGGCGCTGCCATAGGCATCGGCATTGCGCTGCACCAGCCCTCCCGCCGGCCAGATCAGTGGCCAGGTGCCCACAGCCGTGAGCCCCACACAGGCCAGCAGGACGCCTCTGGATCGGTCGCGGTGGTTCAACGAACCCTCCTCGCGAGCCACGCGAATCCGCCCGCCAGGCAGAACCAGCTCATCCACCCCAGGGCAGGGACCTGCCAGATCGAGGGGGTGTTTGGGGTCAGGGGAGAGGCGTCCGAGGCCACGGTTCCCTCCTCCCATCCGTAGGTGGTGCGTGCCAGCTCCAGGACCTCGGTGTTCTCTCGGATTTCAAAATCCTTGGATTCGATCTGCAGCCGGGCTCCCGGAGGAGCAGGAACGTCAGCCACGAGAACTTCCGCCCCGCGGTGGTGGCGGAAGTTCTTCACCGGATTCAAGAGAACGAAGTGGGGTTGCTCCTGGCCCGGCACATAGAGCTGGACTTCAGGTGCTCCGGCCGACTCGACGACGAGCAGGATTTCCCGGTAGGTCGTCTCAGCCACGTCGCAACCGCCGCAGGGTGAGAATCGCCGCGAGCCAGAGCACCAGAAGGCCCCCTCCGAATTGCAGGCTCAGGGGCACCTCGAATCCCGTGGCCTCGAGGCGGCCCCAGACCCCGTTGGGTCTTGGCACCAGCTGGATGGCCAGGTGGGTCTGGTTCAACTGGTCCGGAAAGCGAATGCCATCAAAACAGACCTCTTCGGTGAAGCTGTCGCCGCAGTGCAGCCGGAGCCGGAGCAGACGAGGAGGGTCCGGGAAGCTGGTGGTGCCTTCCCAGATCCGGCTGTTCTCAAGGCGCGTGACTGTGAGCTGGAGGTTGACGTCCAGCCCGATGGCGTGGACCCGAGCGGCCAGTGTCCTGACCTGAAGAGACTTGGGGGCCTCCACGCGAATGGTGACGATGTGGGCGGACACCTATGGCTGTCCCAGTGGGCCGACAGGGGGAAGCTCGGCGGTCTTCCAGGCGACGTTCATCGCCTCCAGGAGGCTGGTCGTGGAAGGGTCATGGATGGAGCAGTGAGAGCCCTGGAGGCGGGCTGGGATCTGGTGGGGCTGCAGCGGCGGCTCGGTCCCGACTGTCTGGAGCTTCAACGTGGCGGTGCTCAGGAATCCCGTGAGTCGTCGACAGGCTTCGGCTTCATCGCCTTCGAACCCGTCCATTCCCAGCAGAGGCAGGTGCTCATCGGGCTCCTGAGCCACGGTTTGATGCGTCATCTGGCGGAGTGGCTCGCCAGCCCACTGGGAGGAGTAGGCGTCGGAGAGCATGCCCTCTTGGACCAGCCAGGCCAGCAGGACGGCGTGGGCGACCAACAGGGGGATCTCGGCCCTCACGGGAGATCACCATCGGTGGTCTGCCAGTGGGTCAGTGCCAGGTCGTGTGCCCGCCAGGCATCGCGAAGGGTCACGTGCTCGGCAGCCAGCCCCAGCGCGAGCAAGCCGCTTGCGGCCAGCAGGAGCGCGACGAGGATCTGCTCTCGTCTGGGCTGAGCGTCCCTGGTCATTCTGCGATGCTAACGCCGAATCCCCAGGGCGCGCCCAAACAGGATGCGAGCTCTGGCGGGGGTGACCACGCGGCCTTGTTGGAAGAACATGAACAACAGGGCTCGCGTATGGAAGGTGGTGAAAATGCCCACTGCTCGTAGCAGGCGGGGTCTCTGAGTGAGCCAAGAGGGAAGGAGGGACGGGCCCAGCAATGCCAGGATGACCAGGACCGCCTGGAGAAGGTCAAAGACCGCCAGGGACACAAAGGTCGACTTCCGCACAATGGTCACTGAGGGGTCCAGGGACATGGCCAGGGAGTGGAAGAGGAGGAGCAGGTGACCCCCAAAGGTCACCAGGACCGCCACCGCGACGGCGGCGCGCCGGTTCTTTCGCCAGCGTCGTGAGAGTCGGAGCAACGTCGGGTAGTAGAACAGCCCGACCACAAGCCCCTGGAAGTGCACGTTCCAACGGCGCCACAGGTCGGCGTAGCTGACCGCCATGAGCGGTTGCTCGTAGTTGTCCTTGAGTTGGAACCCGAACAGCCGGAGCAGCCCGATGCTGCTCTGTTCGAAGCCATAGCGGAAGAGGTACTTGCGCACATACCCGAGATCCAGTGCCACCCAGATCGCGAGCAGGGAACGGCTGTCGAGGTCCCCGTTCAGGCTCATGTCGATGGCCAGACCTGTCGCCAGAAGGGTGATCGCCGTTCGGACCACCAGGGCGATGAGCGCCTTGACGAGGGTGCCAGCCCCGTGACGCAGGCGTTCCGGGGTTTGTCTGGGTTCCCAGTGATCCCACAACGCCGTCCAGGCCACCACCGGGGAACGTCCTCCCAGGAAGGGCAGGAAGTAGAGGTGCAGGAGTGTCTGGGTCAAGGAGGCCTGCCGGATCCGGCCCACCTGCACTTCGTAAACCAGGTACAGGCACTTTCGGAAGGTGAGCCACAGCAGCATCCACGGGATGAGGCTTCCGCTCACGAGCCTTCCCTCCTCGTACTCCAGGAACACCCCGTTCCAGCAGACGGGCACAAAGATCAAACCGAGCAGCCCAAGACTGACGGGCAGCCACCACTTCTCGTGTCGCAGACTGCCGAGGGCGACTTCGTGCAGGATCACGGCAAGAGCCACCAGGAAGACCGCCAGAGGCGTGGGCAGCATGAATGCCATGAACAGCAGGGTGGAGCCGAGCATCAGCGGCTTCCGCCAGGGCGTTCGAACTTTCTGGGAGGCAACCCAGGTGCCCATTGTCCAGAGGGCCAGGACAGTCAGGAAGGCGAGATCCACCCGCCAGGTCTCTTCAAGGACATCCAGGAAGGTAGCGGGCAGTCCGTCGAACAACTACGCATTGCCTCCAGAGACCCGCGAGGCGGGCAGGCTGTCCTATCATGAGCCCTCCGGAGGTCAGATGTCGCCAGAGCGTTTGAGGGGCACGATCATCGTGTTGGTGGCCCTGGTGGCTCTGGTCGGAGCCATGGTCTACGGGTACGGAAGAAATAGCGATGGTGGCCTGAACGCGGTGGACATTCTGCGCAAGGGCACCGGGCGTGGTGCGCTCGCCGGTGTGATCATCAAGGCCTATGACCTCAATGGGAATGGTGGAATCTCCAAGGAGGAGTTTCCGGGCACCCCGGCTCGTTTCGTCAAGTTTGATCTGGACTCGGATGGGCAACTCGTCATTTCGGAGTTGAAGTCCAGCCAGGGGCGCAAGACGGACGCCCGGCCGGGCCGTGGCTTCGTCAAGAAATACGACAGCAATGACGACAAGCGCCTCTCTGCCAAGGAGTTCCCGGGGCAGGACGCGGCATTCGAGGCTCTCGACGTGGACGATGACGGGCTCCTGGTGGCCCTCGAGGTGGCCTTTCGTGCCAAGGGCTTCGATGACGGGTCGGAGAAGGGCAAGAAGGGCAAGAAGGGCAAGAAGGGCAAGAGAGGCAAGAGGGGCAAGAAGGAAGACAAGGGACAGGAAGCCCCCACGGCCACCGACGAGGAGCCTGGCGCCTCCGAGGCCGTGGCCGAGGACAATGAGGGTGGTGTGTCTGACAAGGTCGGGCGGAAGAACCGCGCTCCCAGGGACACCCTCGACTTTCACGGCACGGCCCAGGCTGACGATGCCCCCGAGGAGACCGCGGCCGTCGAGGACGCAGGCTCGCCTTCAGGGGAGTGACCAGGAATCCCAGTAGGGACCGGATCCGGTGTGGGGATCCTGGGAGGGCGGGATGGACAGGGCCTCTCTCAGCGCAGCCCGGCCTTCGGCCCGGTTGTAGTGGTAGAGGCGTGCCAGGGAGGGGTACCGGTGCTCCAGGCCCACGGGGCAGGCCTCGCGGGACGCGCAGCTCCGGGCGCAGGTGTCGCTGACCTGGTGAAAGCTCGCGCAGCGGCTGACGGACCACTGCCCCGCTTCAAAGGCCGCACCAGGACAGGCGGTCTCACAGGGAGCGGGGCATCCGGTGCACAGGTCCGGGCTGGCCCCGGTCTCCGGAAGGGCAAAGGGCACGAAACCCGCCGCCCTCAGGCCGATCCATGGCCCCCAACGGGGGTGGAGGACAAGGCCAAGGCGGCTGGGTGCGCCGAGGCCGGCCTGTACGGCCAGGGTGCGAAAGTCCAGTGCCAGGGCAGCATCGAAGGCGGCAAAGTGCCAGGGGTGGGGTTCGCCGACCGTGGCCATTTCAATGGCCCGGCGCGCAAAGGCGTCCAGGGGATGGGCCGAGGCCAGGAAGTGATCCGGATGGACTCTGCAGTGCGCGACAAATGCCCGCCAGAAAGAGGGCCCTGCACTGGCGACCACCACCACGGAACGGGCGCCGGGAGCAACCGCCTCGGTGCATGTCTCCGGGCTGGCGACGGCGTCCCACGCCCTGGCTGAGGTCACCCCCACGTGGTTCAGCCCGGAGGACGCCAGCCTGGAGCCCAAGGTCTCCAACCAGTGCTTCTCGGCAGTCATCCGGTCTCCTTGGCGTTTTGGGGTGGCTTGCGATACCGACGGACCCCAGGACGGGTCGCATGGTCGAACTCCGAGGATCTCGTACGCATCATCACCTGTTGGAGGCTTTTGCGGCTGAAGCCCAGGCGGTGTTGCTGCTCGACTATTACGCCCAGATCGCGGAGATCGAGGGTTATCCGGATGCCGCGAGCGGTCTGCGGGAGCTCGCCCAGGCCGAGCGACTCTATGCCCAGGGTCACCTGGACTACCTTCGCCTGGTGGGCGATCCGGCGACAGGCCTCCCGGTGGGTGCCACCCAGGACAACTTGATGGCGGTGCTCACCGGAAACAGTGCAGGAGAGCGGGAAGGCTACCCGACCAAGGCCCGCACTGCCCACGCCGAGGGCTTTCCGGAGATCGCGAGCTGGTTCGAGACCCTGGCACACAGCAAGCGCCACCATGCGGGTCGCCTTCGGTCGCTGTTGGAAGAACACGACGAGATTCCGATAGGCCAGGACCGCCGATGACCGATTCCGGTGGCGATTACAACGCTCAGCACATCGAGGTTCTGCCAGGCCTGGAGGCCGTGCGTCGGCGGCCCGCCATGTATGTGGGTTCCACGGGTGCCCAGGGGCTCCACCACCTGGTCTACGAGGTGGTCGAAAACAGCATTGATGAGTCCCTGGCGGGCTTCTGCCACGCGATCGAGGTCGTGTTGCACGAGGATGGTTCATGTGAGGTCACAGACGACGGCCGGGGGATCCCGGTAGACCCGCACCCCACGCTGGGCCGACCCGCTTGTGAACTCGTGCTCACCACCCTCCATTCGGGCAGCAAGTTTGGAGGTGGGGCCTACAAGGTGTCCGGTGGGATTCACGGGCTTGGTGTCAGCTGCGTGAATGCCCTGAGCCGCTGGATGAAGTTGGAGGTCGACCGGAATGGCCGACGCTATCGCCAGGAGTTCAACGAGGGTCGTGTCGTCAGCGAAGTGGTCGACGTGGGCCCTTCAGAACGCACAGGGACCCGGCTGCACTTTCTCCCCGACGCGGGGATCTTCGAGGGTTCCCTGGAGGGTCGGGTGTTGGCCCCTCGTCTCCAGGAACTGGCCTTTCTGCATCCGGGCATCTCCATCGTGCTCGATGATCGACCGTCTGGTCAGCATCAACAGTGGCAGTACGACACCGGAATCGCCGGCTATGTGCTGCACCTGAACCAGGAGCGGACTGTTCTGCACGAGGACCCGATTCACCTCCAGGGGGTCCTGGATGGCATCGAGGTCGAGGCTGCCTTGCAGTGGACGAGCGCCTACAACGAGCAACTCATCGGCTACGTCAACAGCATTCACACCGCCAGGGGCGGCGCACACATCTTCGGTCTCCAGGCAGCGCTTACCTGGGCGGTCAATCGCTACGCCGAGGACCACGACCTGTTGAGCCGCTCCGCCGGAGAGGACATCACCGGCTACGACATCCGGGAGGGACTCTGCGGGGTGCTCTCCCTGCGCATGGCGGAGCCGGAGTTCGAGAGCCAGACCAAGAGCCTGCTCTCCAGCCGGGTCACCCACCAGGTCGAGTCGGTGCTCGGCAAGGGCCTGCAGGCCTTCCTGGAGGGCCACCGGGAGATCGCCCTTCGCATCGTGGGCAAGGCCCTGGAGGCCTCTCGGGCCCGGCTCGCGGCCCGGCGTGCCAGTGAACGGGCGAGCTACCGGGTGATCGATCCCAAGGTCACCGAGGAGATCTACACGGAGCAATTCGGCATCCGGTCGAAGAACTGGCACGAGTCGTGTACCTGGCTGACCGACAAGACCCTGTTGGAGGCCCACGCCGAGATGGCGGACGTGCCGAAAGATGCGGTCCTGCTGGATGTCTGCTGTGGTAGCGGGGTCGTGGGCAACAGCTTCCGTTCGAAGGTCTCACGGATCGTCGGCCTGGACCTGACGCCGGAGATGATCAAGCGGGCGGAGACCCGCCTGGACGAGGTGCACCGGGGCAACGTCTACGAGATTCCCTTCCCCGAGAACCAGTTCGACATCGTCTGCACCCGGGAGGTGCTGCACCTGTTGCCCAAGCCGGAGAAGCCCGTGAGCGAGATCTTCCGGGTGCTCAAGCCGGGAGGCCAGTTCGTGGTCGGCCAGATTCTGCCCTATGGAGAGGCGGACGCTGCCTGGATGTACCGGATCTTCAAGAAGAAGCAGCCCCTCTTCTTCAACAACCCGCTTGTCGATGACTACGTGGGGATGCTCAAGGGTTGTGGTTTCGTGGACATCCAGATGAAAGAGGTCCTGGTCTGGGAGTCGATTGACCTCTGGATCGACACCCACGAGACCACCAGCCTGCATCGGCACGAGATTCGTCAGCTCTATTACAACGCCCCGGAAGAGGTGCGTCGCATCCATCCCTTCGAGGTCACACCGGATGGCAAGATCCGGGACCAGTGGCGCTGGTGTCTCTTTTCCGCCCGCAAGCCTTCCTAGAGGCCGAGGCACACGAGGAATTCATGGCCGTGACCGACACTCGGGACATCCAGGGACACTTTGCCGCCCGTGCGGCCACCTATGACGACTCCAGCCACTGGTGCACCGACCCGGTCATCGGGGAGAAGACGGTGTCTCTGCTGGGGGCCGAGCCCGGGCATCACGTGCTTGACGTCGCCTGTGGAACCGGACTGGTCTCCAGGCTCTTCCACGGCAAGGTCGCTCGGCTGGTGGGCCTGGATCTGAGCGCGGAGATGGCGGCACTAGGTCAGCAGTACCTGGATGAGCTGGTGCTGGGCTCCGCCCACGAGATGCCCTTTGCCGACGCCACCTTTGACCGGGTGGTCTGTCGACAGGGCATTCAGTTCATGGAGGATGACCGTGCCCTGGCCGAGATGTTCCGGGTGCTCAAGCCTTCTGGCCGTGTGCTGATCGTCAACCTGTGTGCCTATGGGGACCAGGACCGGGAGGAGTACTTCGAGATCCTGCGCCTGCGAAACCCCGCTCGCCGCAACTTCTACCTGTGCCAGGATCTACGCAGACTTCTGGAGGGCGCAGGATTCTCGTGGATCGACATCCAGGAGCACATTTCGGTGGAGGATGTAGACATCTGGTCTGGCAACGGGGCCATCTCCGAGGAACGCCGCGAGGGCATCCGCCAGGTCTATCGGCAGGCCTCAGAGGACTTCCTGGCGCTGCACGCCGCCCAGGTCAGCGACCATCGGATCGTCGACCACATGCTCTTCGGGATGGCGGTGGGGACCAGGCCCAGCTGAGGGTCAGGGAGCGGCCTTGCACGTCCTGAGTCTTCCGTTCTTCGGCCTGGTGGTCCTGTCCACCCTGCTGTACTGGTTCGTGGTGCCTGCAGGCTGGCGGGCGGCGCTCCTGGCGCTGGTGAGCGTCCTCTTCTGTGCGACCCACGCCCCGGCCTTCACCGGCCTCTACATCGCCCTGGGGGGACTGGCCTGGCTGGCTGGAAGGTGGCTGGGCTCCGAGCACCCGCCATCACAACGTCAAGCCCTGCTGGTTGCAGGCCTGGGGGTGTTGGTCCTGAACCTGGTGCTGTGGAAGTTTGTTCTCTCGTCGGGCGCCCTGGTGGAGGGGACCGGCGGACGAGCGGCCATTCCCAGCTATGAGCAGGTGATCGTTCCGGTCGGGATCTCGTACCTGACCTTCCGGCTCATCCACTACCTGGTGGAGCACTACCGGGGGGAACTACCCCACCGGCCCCTGTCGGAACTCCTGGCCTGGTTGTTCTTCTTTCCGCTCTTTCTCTGTGGGCCTTTGATGCGGTTTCGGGCCTGGACGGAACAGGTCGTGGAGCGGCCGAAGCTCTCGGACATCAACGGGGCGCTGTTGCGAATCGGGGTGGGGATCACCAAGAAGGCCTTGTTGGCAGACACCCTGGGCCTTGTCTTCCAGCCGATCCTGCTGGACCCATCGGGCCATTCCCCGGCCCAGGTGGTGGTGGCGGTCTACGCCGTGGCCCTGCAGCTCTACCTGGACTTCAGCGGGTACACGGACATCGCCATCGGGTTGGGCCGACTGTTTGGATACCGGGTGCCCGAGAACTTCGACTGGCCCCTGTTGCAGCCGAACATCGCCGAGTTCTGGCGGCACTGGCACATCACGCTCTACACCTGGATCCGGGACTACGTGTTCTTCCCCCTGTTCGGGTACAAGACCTCCCCCCTCAAGATGTACGTGGGGGCAGCGGTCTCGATCTTCTTGTTCCAGGTCTGGCACGCCCTGACGCCGGGCTTCATTGCCCTGGGCATCTGGCACGGCCTGGCTGTGGTGGTCTGGCAGCTTCTCCAGGCCCAGAAACGGAAGCGTCCCTCCTGGCGTCGGTTCTTCCTGGAGCGGGCGCGACTCCTGCGTCCGGCGGGTGTGGTGCTCACGGTGAGTTGGTACGCCTTCGGAAACGTCCTGTTCATGACGTCCCCTGGGCACCTGGTGGGGGTTCTTGGCGCGATCGCGGGCTGATCCGACTCAGGCGGCGAACTGGCGTTCCACCAGGCGCTTGTAGAGACCGTCCCGTGCCAGGAGTTCCTCGTGGCTGCCCTGTTCGACCACCCGTCCCTCGTCGAGCACGAGGACCCGATCGGCGTCCTTGACCGTGCTCAGCCGGTGGGCGATGACCAGCGTGGTTCGACCCTCCATGAGTCTCTCGAGGGCCTCCTGGACCAGGTGTTCGCTCTCGGCGTCCAGAGCGCTGGTCGCCTCGTCGAGCACGAGAACCCGGGGGTCCTTCAGCAGGGCTCGAGCGATGGCAATGCGCTGTTTCTGTCCTCCGGAGAGCTTGACGCCGCGCTCGCCCACCAGGGTCTCGTAGCCCTCGGGAAAGCCCGCCACGAAGTCGTGGGCGTTGGCGGCTCTCGCGGCGGCCAGGACCCGTTCGGGGGGGGCGTCGGGTCGGCCATAGCGAATGTTCTGGTCAATTGTGGTGGCAAAGAGGATGGGCTCCTGGCTGACCACGCCCACCTGCTCTCGCAGCCAGTGGGCATCGAGGGCTTCAAAGGGCGTGCCGTCCAGGAGGATCTGGCCGGCCACGGGGTCGTAGAACCTGGAAAGCAGGGCAGCAATGGTGCTCTTGCCGCCGCCGGAAGGGCCGACCAGGGCCACCACTTCTCCCGGGGCCAGGCTCAGGTCCAGACCCCCCAACACCGGCACGTCGGAGCGGCTGGGGTAGGCGAAGTCGACCCCGTCAAAGGTGAGTTCGCCTCGAACTGTGTCCAGTTGGGTCGCGCCATCCGCGACGGTGGCCTGGCGATCCAGGAGGTCGAACACCCGCTCACTGGCCCCCAGGGCTTTCATGAAGTCCTCGTACAGTCCGCTCAGTGCGCCCAGGCTGAAGGCCACGGTCAGGGTGTAGAGCAGGAAGCTGGTGAGTTCGCCGAGAGTCAGGGAGCCCTCGACCAGCAGGATGCCCCCCACCCAGAGCACCAGCGCCACGGCCCCATAGGAGCCGAATCCGACCAGCCCTCGGAAATAGGCAATGAGGCGGGCCCGTCGGCGGGCCAGCTCAAACGACTCCAGGACCGCTTCGCTGTAGCGGGCCTCTTCGGCGCCCTCCCGGGCAAAAGCCCGGACGGTTCGAATGCCGGAGATGGTCTCCTCGGCGATCTCGGTGCTGTGGGCCAGGGCATCCTGGACCTCCCGGCTGATCCGGCGCATGCGCCGTCCGTAGAGGCCACCGCCGACGGCAACCACAGGCACGACCGCCAGGGCCACCAGGGTCAACTGCCAGGAGGTGTAGAACAAGAAGAACACTGCACCGGTGCCCATGACCGCAAAGCGGAGGAGCATCGAGACATTCACGGTCACGGTGTTCTGCAGGACCGTGGTGTCCGCGGCCAGGCGGTTGGTCAGTTCGCCAGTGCGTCGCTCGTCGAAGAAGGCGATCTCCTGGCCGATGATCGCGGCATAGAGTTGGACTCGGAGGCGGGCCACGACCCGTTCCCCCGCTGCGGTGAAGAGGTAGGCGCGAACCGCGCCCATCACCGCCCCGATGGCGAACAGCCCCAACAGGAGCAGCACGTAGTGGTCGACCAGGGCTCGTCCCCCGCCTTCTTCGATGCCGTCGACGATCCGCTGCACGATCAACGGGTAGGAGAGGTTCATGCAGGAAGCGATGGCCAGCGCCACCGTCCCAAGGGTCAGGGCGCGGAGCTCTGGGCGGGCCAGGTCGGCCAGGCGCTTCAGGTCCATTCGGGCGAACATGCCGCTGAACATGCGACCGGACGACCACGGCGTCAAGGTCCCCTGTGGGGGGCTGGTAGTCTGGGTCGGAAGGAGAAGCGTCCTCTGTGCCCGACAGCGATCCCATTGCCGCCAGAGTGGAGCAGTACATCGTCGACCAGTTTCTGGGGGGCGAAGGGTCGCTGGAGTGGGATCAGGACCTGTTTGGGGAAGGCATTGTGGACAGCTTTGGTTTCATGCTCGTGCTTACCTTTCTGCAGGAGTCCTTTGGCGCCCAGGTCCAGATGAGGGACATCACCATGGACCGCTTTGACACCATCGAGAAGATCGCCGCCCAGGTCCGGGTGGCGGGCGGCACCTGAGACCCCTGAAGCCTGACGATGGACTTCTCGCTGACCACGGACCAACAGGCCTTGCGCGACCGCTCCCTGGCCTTTGCCCAGAGCGAATTGGCGGATCCGACGCTGCCCGATCGCGACCGAGAGGGCCTCTTTTCCGTGGACCTGTGGAAGAAGGCTGCGGACTTCGGACTCGTGGGGGCTGTGGCTCCTGTCGCCCTGGGGGGAGCCGGGCTCGGACTGCTGGACACTTGCCTGATGTTGGAGGGGCTTGGGGAAGGATGTCTGGACAACGGGCTGCTATTTGCGGCCAGCGCACACCTCTTTGCCGGGCTGGTGCCCGTGCTGGAGTTTGGCACCGATGCGCAGCAGTCCCGGTGGGTTCCGGACCTGGCCAGTGGTGAGAAGCGGGCTGCCCATGGCATGACAGAGGCCTGGTCGGGCTCGGATGCCTTCTCCCTGCGAACCCGGGCTGTTCGAGAGGGGGACCACTACGTGCTGAATGGCACCAAGGCGTGGGTCACCAATGGGCCGAATTGCGACCTTGCCATCGTTTTTGCCCGGACAGGCGAAGGGCCGCCCCTGGGGGCTCTTTCCTGCTTCGTGGTTCCCCGTGGAACCCCGGGGTTCGAGGTGGGGCCGGCAGAAGAGGTCATCGGACTGCGCACCGCCCCCCTGGGAGAGTTGGTCTTCCAGGACTGCCGGGTACCGGTGGAGCACCGGCTGGGTGCCGAGGGATCGGGCGCCCTGGTCTTCCTGTCCTCGATGTCCTGGGAGCGCATCGGGATCATGGCTGCCTCACTGGGGCTGATGAAGCGGGTGGTGCGTGCCTCCGTGCTTCATGGGAAGACGCGACAGGTGGGAGGAAACCCCCTGGGCGGGTACCAGGCTGTCGCCCACCGGCTGGTGGACATGCAGGCTCGGCTGGAGTCGTCCCGGTTGGTGCTCTACGAGGCGGCCTGGCGCAAGGACCAGAACCTGGGTGGTGTCCACGCCGAGCGCAGCAAGATCCATGTCTCGGACGCCCTGGTGGGGGTTTGCCTGGATGCCATTCGGGTGCACGGTGCCCTGGGACTGACCCTGGAGGCGGGTCTGGAGCGGGAGTTGCGGGACGCCCTGATGAGCCAGGCCTACTCGGGCACGGCCGATGTGCTGCGCAACCTCGTGGCCCGTTCGATGGGCCTGGATTGATGCTCTGGCGCACGCTGACGGACGCCGCATCGCGGTGGCCGGAGGCCCCAGCAGTTCGGGCCGGGAAAGAAGAACTCTCCTTTTCGGACCTGGCGTCCATGAGTGGCCGCATTGCGACCTGGTTGTCCGACATCGGCGTCAGGCCAGGTGACCGGGTGGCACTGTGCCTGGACCGGTCGGTCGAGGCTGTGGTGGCCGTCTACGGGGTTCTTCTCGCCGGGGCGGCCTACGTGCCCCTGGACCCGGTGGCGCCAGCGCCACGCAGTGCGGTGATTCTGCGGGATTCGGGCGCACGGGTGGTGATCACCTCGGGGCGTTGGGGCCGAAGACTGAAGCCCCTTCTCGAGGAGGTTTCGCTTTCCAGCCTGCTGGTGCTGGGTCCCCGTCCTCGCCAGTGGCCCACCCTGTCGATTTCCGGGCTGGACGAGACCTGGATGGAGGACTTGCCTGGCGCTTCGGCAACGCCTGTGCCGGGGGACCCCCAGGACCTGGCCGTCCTGCTCTACACCTCGGGCAGCACAGGCGTTCCCAAGGGTGTTGCCCTGAGCCACCGGGCGGTGAGGGCCTTTGTCGACTGGGCGGTGGAGACCTTTGGGGTCGGTCCGGGTGACCGGGTCTCCGGGGTTTCTCCCCTGCACTTCGACCTGTCGACCTTTGAGATCTTCGGGGCGGTGGCAGGAGGAGCGACGGCGGTGATCGCACCTGCTGGAACCTCGGCCTTTCCAAAGAGTCTCGCGGCGTTCTGGCAGGACCAGGGGATCACGGTCTGGTACTCGGTGCCCGGCGTGTTGGTGCGGCTGCTCGAGGCGGATCTTGACCCCTGGGACCTGTCGCGCTTGCGGACGGTTCTCTTTGCAGGTGAGGTCTTTCCTGTGGCGCCCCTGGCGCGCTTGATGACACAGCTGCCCGGCGCCCGGTTTGCGAACCTGTACGGGCCGACGGAGACCAACGTGGTCAGCTGGTACGAGGTTCCGGCGCCACCGACCGAGGAGCTTCCCATTGGCAGGTCGGCCAGTGGGGCGACCCTCCGGGTGGAGGACGGCGAACTCTGGGTGGCGGGGCCCTCGCTGTTGACCGGCTACCACGGGGACCCGGAGAAGACGGCTGGGGTGCTGGTCGAGCGAGACGGCCAGCGCTTCTACCGGACCGGTGACCGGGTGCGTTGGGGAGAGGACGGCCACCTGCGCTTCTTGGGACGAACCGACACGATGCTCAAGGTCCAGGGTTTTCGACTGCAGCCTGAGGAAGTCGAGGTGGCAATGGCCACCCACCCGGGGGTTGTCGAGGTGCTGGTCGTCCCCTTTGTCGACGAGGGGGGTGACAAGGGCCTGGAGGCCCGAGTGGTCCTGATCGAGGGTGACCTGGACCCGGAAGCACTCCTGGCGCACTGTGCCCGACTGCTTCCCCAGTACATGGTTCCTTCCCGGGTGGTGGTGGTTGCTGCGCTTGCCCGGACCGACCGGGGTAAGCTCCAAAGGTAGGAGGCGGCTGTGCTGAGGCGGGTCCAGGGACTGCTGATGAGTGATCGTGCCTGGTGGCAGGGTGGTCTTTTTGCCGTCTTGTTCAGTGGTCTGGCCCTGGTGCTCTACCTCCTGCGCAATCGTCAGATGGACTTCATCTACAGCCTCTTCTGAACGTCTTGGTCGCCCAGAAGTCCCGTCGATTCACCGCCCTGCTGGCAGGCATGCTCTGTGGGCTCTTGCTCCTGGAGTTGGGACTGCAGGGGGTGGGCGTGGTCGTTCGGGGGCTGGACGAGGACCACAAGCGCAGCCCGACCCTGTCGGATCACCGCATTCTGGCGTTGGGGGCTTGCTACACCGTGGGTGTGGGTTCCGAGCCCGAGGAGAGCTACCCGCGACAGCTGGAGTTCCTGCTGGACGAACGCCAACCGGAGCTGGACCTCAGCGTCATCAACGGGGGCATTCGGGGCATGTCGATCGGGTACTTTGCCACCTGGATCGACGGGATGCTGGACGATGCCGCGCCAGAGGTGCTCATCGTCAACGTGAACGACCGGTTGACCTTTACCTCTGAGGATGTCTCCGAGGTCACAGGGGGGCGGCAGGGGGTTCGCCGTCGACTCGATCGGGCGCTCTCCCGGCTTGTGCTCTACCGGGTTGTGAAGGTGGCGCTGACCCCGCCCGCCGAGCGGACCGCCCTGCCCGAGGACTGGTGGGGGGCGGGCGCCGGTGGGACGGATGGCAATGACCAGCTCTCCCATGCGATCACCCAGGCCGAGGCCGCTGTCCAGGAGCGTCCCGAGGACGCGGACGCCTGGGAGGAGTTGGCCCGCCTGTCCGAGAAGCGGCTGAACTACGAACGGGCGGTCGATGCCCGACTGGCGGCCATCGGGCTCGAAGGGGGACGCCCGGCCAGCCACCACTACCGCCAGCTGGTGTGGATCCGTGCGAGCCAGCGGCGCTATGCCGAGGCGGAACGGCACCTGGAGCAGGCCGTCATGGCGTCTGAGGGCTACGAGAATTCCCTGCTCATCGAGCTCAGGCGCAACAAGAACCGGATGGCGCAGGACAACCCGCTGGAGGTGATGGTCTACAAGCTCCGGTTGGCGGACTACTACGCCCTCTTCGGGGATCTGGGCGAAGCGATTCGGGTGCTACAGGAGGTTGTCACGGGGATGCCTTCGTTGATTCAGGCCCGGGACCTGTTGGCCTTCTACGAGGCGCTGCAGCGTTCTCGGGAGACCGGTGAACCCCTGGCCGAACAGGCGGGTGTGGACCTGGATGCCCTGTTCACCAAGGATCGGGGTGGACAGGAGGGAATGGGCCAATTCGGGATCTACGAGGCGAAGGAGGGGGATCTGGACCTGGTTTCCGCGGCCGAGGCCGAGGCCCGCTTCCGAGCGGTGCTGGAGCACAACCTGGTGAAGATCCTGCGCGCCGCGGATGCTCGCGGCATCTCGGTGATCCTGGAGAATCTCTCCTCGCTGCCGGACCAGGCCCCGGTGATCGAGGGCTTGAGCCGGACGTACGATGTTCCGCTCGTGGACCTGCAGGGGGCGCTGGCGGCTCACCCGGACCGGGCAGCCCTGTTGCACCCCACCATGAATCTGCGTCTGAGCGCCGAGGGAAATCGGTTCGTGGCCGAGCAGATCTACGCTGCCCTGGACGCGGAGGGACTGTTGCAGTGACGGTACTTGGACTGATGGCCCTGCTGAGCTGCCAGGGCTTCGCCAACGACAGCACCCTGCTGGACCGGAAGCAGCACAACGTCCTGTTGGTGGTGGTGGATGCGCTTCGCGCCGACCGGCTGGGGATCTATGGCCATGACCGGGGCTCGAGCCCCCGCATCGACGGCCTGGCTGCCGAGGGCATGACCTTCGAACGGGCCCAGGCTTCGGCCACGTGGACCCTGCCCTCGGTGGCGTCGATCTTCACCGGGCTTCAGCCGCTGAGCCATGGCACCTACAACGCCAGCGAGACGCTGGCCGACCCGCACGTGACCCTGGCGGAGACCCTGGGTCTCTTTGGCTACTCCACCGCGGGCTTTGTCTCCGGGATCTTCCTCAACAGCCAGTTTGGCCTGAACCAGGGGTTCTCGACCTGGAGTGACATCCCGGTCGATTTCTCCAGCCGGGGCCCACGGCCACCTCGCAAGACCTCGGACGTGCTGGTGCCCGAGGTCCTGGACTGGCTCAAGAACCACAAGCGGGAGCGCTTTTTTCTGTTCGTGCACCTCATGGACGCGCATCCACCCCTGACCTTGCCCGCCGATGGGGACAGCCATCGCTACGATTCTGACTACAGCGGCATCCTGGCCGACGAGCCCCTGGATCTGCGCATGAAGAAGCGGGTGTTTGGCCGGCTGATCCATCGCAAGGGTGGTCAGCCGGACACCCTGGATGAACGGGACATCGCGCACCTGAACGCTCGCTACGATGCCGGAGTCGCCTACTCGGACACCCATGTCGGCAAGCTGCTCGACGCTCTGGACAGCCACGGGCTGGATGACGAGACGATCGTGATCGTGACGGCCGACCACGGCCTGGACCTCCTGGAGCACAACACGTTGTTCTCCTACCCCTCCCAGGCCCCCTACGAGGAGATCACCCGGGTGCCCTTCATCGTGAGGCATCCGGATGGACCGGAGGGATTGCGGATCAAGACCCCGGTGTCTGGGGTCGACGTGTTGCCGACGCTGCTGGACCTGCTGGGCATGCCTGCCAACGAGGGGGCAGAGGGCCGATCGGTGATGCCGGCGATGCTCGAAGAAGAGATGTCCCCAGTGGATCTCTACTGCTTTGGCAGTCCTGAGCGGGAGCCAGATCCGGATCGCATGACCATGTCGATCGAGCGGGGCCCCCACAAGCTGTTGACCCACTCCATTGCGCCCTTCGATTTCTTCACCACCGAGCTCTACGACCTGTCCAGGGACCC
This sequence comes from uncultured Enterobacterales bacterium, assembly GCA_964567625.1. GTDB lineage: Bacteria > Myxococcota_A > UBA796 > UBA796 > CAJQPC01 > CAYFPX01. The sequence continues at coordinate 121,042 of CAZMNK010000001.1, forward strand.
GGGAGAGCGCCAGGATCTGTCACTGACGGATCACGAGACCCTGGGACAACTCCAACAGCAGTTGCACCGCTTCGTGCGCAGGCACGGGGGAGAGGGGCTCTACAACCCCCCCCGGGACCGGAGCGGCGAGGGCCCGTGATCGGAGTCCTTGTCGGGTTGTTGTCCATGCCCGCCCATGCCGAGGCGGCACGGCCGAGTGTGCTCATCGTCACCTTGACAGCCCAGCGAGCCGACCGTCTGGAGCCCTACGGAGGCCCCTCGACACCGGCACTTCAGGGCCTGGCAGAGGAGGGCCTGGTGTTCGAGCGTGCAGTGGCCCAGACCCACTGGACTCTGCCCGCCCAGGCCACGCTGTTGAGCAGCCGATACCCGACCAGCCACGGGGTCTTGAAGCGGGGCCAGGCGCTGCCGGACGAGGCGGTGACCCTGCCTGAGATCCTCAAGCACTACGACTACCGCACCGGGGCCTTCGTCAGTGGGTTGGACCTGGACGCGAGCCTGGGGCTGACCCAGGGGTTCGATGTCTATGACGACGAGACCTCGGGGGCGCCGATGCGTCCAATGTCGGGGACACTGGACGCTGCTCTGGGCTGGTTGGACCAGGGTTCTGGTCCCTTTCTGCTCTATGTGCAGAGCTATGACGCCCATGATCCCTACTGTCGGGGCGCCCCACCGGCGGTGGCGGGACAGCCGCTTGCGGGTCGCCAGCTGACGCGCACCGATCTGAAGGCCCTGGACCCCGGGAAGCTGACCGAGGCGGATCGCCAGGCTGTGGTCGCCTGCTACGACCAGGGCGTGGCGTCCAATGACGCCGGAATCGGGCGCCTGCTCGGTGAGTTGGACCGCCGGGGTCTGGCCGACAAGACCCTGGTGATCGTGGTGGCCGAGCACGGTGAGACCCTCGGGGAACACGGCAGCTACGACCGCTTCGGTAGCAAGGACCTCTACCAGCAGGTCATCCATGTGCCCCTGATCATCCGAGGGCCGGGAGTCCAGCCGGGCCGGACCGATCGCCAGGTCGAGGTCGTGGACCTGATGCCGACGTTGCTCGACACCCTGGGCATTCCCGTCCACTGGGAGGCCCAGGGTGAGAGCCTTGCGCCGTTGTTTCGGGGTACAGCGGTGAGCGAGGCGGGTCCTGCGTTCTCCGAGACCGGGGATGGTGGCTGGGCCGTGACGGCCTGGCCCTGGAAACTGGTGGGCCGAGAGGGGGAGCAGCGGCTCTACCACCTGGGCCGGGATGGGGGAGAGACCCGGGATGTGGCTCCGGAAAATCCCGAGGTTGTCTATGCTCTCGCCCAGGCGTATGCCGGGTGGTACCGAGAGGTCAGCGCCCGTCCCCTGGGGGCTCGCACCATCGAGATCGATCCGGCCCTGCGCAAGGCCCTGGAGGAGGCGGGGTACTGGTAGGAGGCCTTCCCGGTAGACTCCTCTCGATGGTTCGAACTCCCCTGGCCCTGCTCCTCGCTGTCACCCTGCCGGCCTGTGTGCCGGCCGAGGCCGCCGGGCCCCTGAACTTCCTGGTGGTCTCCATCGACACGATGCGGGCTGACCGACTGGGCAAGATGGGACGAAACGGGGCCAGTCTCACCCCTTCCCTGGATGGCCTGGCCGCCCAGGGCCAGCGATACACCCGGGCCTTCTCCCAGGCAAACGAGACCCTGTTCTCCCACGCCAGCCTGTTCACCGGTCGCTATGCCTCGGATTTCGGGTCCATGGACTATGAGACCTTCTGGCTGGACCTGGGCACGCCGACCCTGGCCGGGGCACTGAAGGCCCGGGGTTGGCGGACGGAGGCCTACGTGGCCGGTGGCCACCTGGACCCGGTGTTCGGCCTGGGCGCTGGTTTTGACCACTACCAGTGCAGCCAGCCCTTCAGCAGCTTCCAACAGACGCTTCCAGAAGCCCTGGATGCCCTGGAGCGACTGAACGAGGGCAGCCAGCCCTGGTTCTTGTTCGTGCACGGCTATGACGTGCACACGCCCTATGTGAAGCCCGGGCTTCTCGCCCGGGCCGAGACCCCCGACTACGAAGGGCCGATCTGGGACAGGGCCTGGCAACCGCTGACCTATGAGCGAATTCTCGATGGGGTGTACTACCCGGACTACCGACCGCGCCAGTTGATCAGCGAGGACGGGCTTGCCTTCCTGGACCCCAACACCTTTACAGCGCTCGAGGAGTTCGCGGTCCTCCCGGAGGTCCGCCGGGTTCCTCTCACCGAGGCGGACAGGTCCTTCATCCTGGGGACCTATGACACCGCAGTGCGCCAGGCGGACTTCTTCGTCGGGGTACTTCTGGATGCCCTGGAGGAGACCGGCGAGGCTGACAACACCGTGGTGGTGGTGGTCTCCGATCACGGAGAGGACCTGGGGGATCATGGCCACTACAACCACCGCCTGGCGCTGTATGACGCCAATGTCCAGGTGGTCTTGATCACCCGGGTGCCCGGCCAGTCGCCTGCGGATGTCGAAGATCCGGTGGGACTGGTGGATGTCTACGCGACGATCCGTGAGCTGGCTGGACTGGAGGAGGCGGGCCGAGGTCCGCCCCTGTCACAGGCGCAGCCCGGGCGTGTCGTCTACTCCGAGTCGATGTCAGGGCAGGTCTCCAGCCGATCCGCCGAGGCGCGTCTTCTCCTGCCTGTGGAGGCCCTGACGCCCGAGCCCCCGTCCGAGGCGCCCGAAGGGGCGGAGCTTCTGGAGGAGGATGGCAATCCCCTGCCCTGGGGCGACCCCCAACTCGGCGAACTGTGGCGAGGGCTTCAGCAAGGGCGGGGCCCATGAGGCGCGTCTTGCTGGGCACCTCCGCGATCTGCTGGGTCCTGGCGGCCTGGTGGGTTCTGCGGCCGATGCCGGCAGCCCACCCCCTGCGCCTGGCCCCGATCTTCGCCCTGCTGGACCTGGATGGGGACGGGGTGGTGCGGCCTGACGAGGCGGCCCGGGTGGGGGACCGGGACCTGGATTTCGAGGCACTGGATCTGGATGGGGACGGCGGACTGACACCGGGGGAGGTCGAGGCCTCAATCTGGGCCCTGGACCCGGCCTGGTGGGTCCAGGGGCCCAACTGAGAACCGGTGAGTGGGTATTGTGTGGGTGTGCTGGACAACGACTACCTCCAACGCATGAACGACGTGCTGGCCGTGAACTACTACGGCGAGGTGCTGACGCTGGAGCTGTTGGCGAAGCTGTTGGCCTCGGCGGCGTCAGCCCCCTTTCGAACGCTGTTGAGCCGTCAACTGCTGGATGAGACTCGCCATGCCCATGCCATTCGCGCCTTGTTGCGACAACGGGGCCGGGACCCGGTGGTGGACGACAGGGAGACGGACTTCACCTTTCACCAGGTGTTCCTGGACCATGGGCGGGGCTCGGTGGAGGAAGCCCTGGCCTGTGTGGCCGAGAACGAACGGCTGTCCGCCCGCAATTTCAGCCAGATCCTGTGCATCGCCGACGCAGTGGGTGACAAGGCGGTGGGGAGCCTCTACCGGGAGATCCTGGCAGACGAGATCCGCCACTCCAACGGGCTGATGGCGGTGCTTCCGGACGAGCCGTCGGTGCGGGCTGCCCGCCAGGACGCGCGAATTCGCATGGAGCGGGCGCTCTCCGAACGGTACCTGGCGCTTTATGCCGCACATCACCCCGACTGGATCGCCCGGCAGGGAGGTCCGCGCCGATGAGGGGTCTTCACCCGGCCCTGTGTGGCTGGCTGTCCCAGGCGGTGGCGGTCCTGGATGCCCTGGTCCAGGTGTCCGCGATGTTGATCGGACGCTGTGAGCGGGGTCCTGGGGCGGGACCATCGGAACGGGAGGTCCTGGCGGCGGCGGGTTGGGTCTGGACGCAGCACCGCCAGGAACTTGCGTCCCGTGTCAACGAGGTCCTGGGTGCTCTCGATTCGCCGGCAGAGGGGGTGGTGTCCTGGGCCGATCACGCCATGGCACAGCAGGGCCCCGGAGGGTTGGCCGCCCTGACCGGGGCCTGTGAGGGGCTGGTCGCTGTCTGGCGGGAGGCGATGGGGGTGGTGGATGGCCACACGCGCCTCTTGCTGCGATTGCAGCTTGCACAACTGGATGGCGTCGTGTTGCCTGGGCTCCTGGAGGCCTGTGCTCGTGCGGGCGTCGCGCCCCAACCAGCGCCGGCGCTTGTCGGACATCTCACAGGACAATTGCCCGCTTCACAGGCGCACCCGGAAGGCTTCCTGGGCGGAGCGGACTTCAGCTCGGATTGAGGGTCGCTGCGGGGCCCTGACCCGGTCGCTCCAGGCGATCCGGCAGGGGTTGGGAGCAGAGCCAGACGAGCAGGATCAGTTGGGTTCCGAGCAGCACGACGGCCGCCACGATCAGCAGTCTCTGGTGGCGGGACTTTGGGGGGATTGGCCTTCGCAAGCGCATGACTTTCGTATACTCCCTCGGATGCTCGCGCGGCGTCACGTGTTGGCCCTCGGGGCCTTCTTGGCTTTTTCTCTCATGCCGGTGTTCACCCGGGGTGCCCATGCCCCGATCGTGACGATCGCGGCATGGCGGGCGGTCTGGGTTGCGCTGGTGTTCGGCATCTGGACCGTGGTCGCCGAGGGCGGCGTCCGGGCGCTGCGACCGGAGCCCAAGACCCTCAAGCTCGGCGTGCTCTACGGCCTGGCCCTGGCCCTGGCGTCGGCGACCTTTGTGGCTGGCTACGCCCTCACGACCGCTGCGAACACGATCTTTCTGCACAACTTGGCTCCAGTGGCAGCGTTTCCACTGGCCTGGTGGGCCTTTCGGGAGAAGCCGGCCGCCTCTGCGATGACCGGTGCACTGGTCGCGGTGCTCGGCGTGGCGCTCTTGAGTGGGGTTTCCATCCTGCAGTTCACCAAGATGACCAACCCACGGTTCCTGTTGGGGGACCTGGCCGCGCTGGTCAGCGCGGTGGGCTATGCCGCGGTTCTGGTCTGTACGCGAGCCACCCGTCGGGAAGGGACACCGATCCTGGGCACGCTGTTTGTCGCCTGGTGCGTGGCTGCGGTGGTGCTGGTGATCATCGCGGCGCTGTCCCAGGGAATGGCGATCACAGGCACTGCGCTGCTCTGGGTCCTGGGGCTTGCAGTGATCAGCACCAACCTGCCCTTCTGGCTGCTGAACCTGAGCATGAAGGACCTGTCAGCGGGGCTTGCTGCGCTCCTGTCGATGTCCGAGGTCCTGTTTGTCACCCTCATTGGCATGGTGTTGTGGGGAGAGCATCTCGCGCCCATTGGATGGCTGGGAGGGGCCCTGGTCGTGCTTGGCCTGCTCTACCCTCTGGCGGTGACCGACGAGGGTGAATCCCCTGCTTCAGGAGCAGAATCCCTGGCTCCGGAGACCCTGAATATCCGGGGTCTTCGGCTTCTGCTGTGCCTCGTCCTGGTCAATGGGGGAGCAGCTCTGGCCCTGGTGGCGTCGGCGCCCGCCGGGGCGATCCTGGGCTGGGCAGGACTGGTGGGGGTCCTGCGACTGGGCCCGGCTCCCGCCGCGGTTCTGCTGGAAGGGCGTCTTCTTGGACTCCTTCGCTGGGGGTTCGGGCTCTTTGCCGCACTTGCCCTGGGAGGATTGGCCCTCCGGGGTGGATGGAACCAGCCGGACGCCTCGATGGGGGTGGCCCTGTTGGCCCTGGCTGTCCTGCTGGTCGATCGGCTCCTGGTGGCGAGCGAACCGGTCTCCGATCGGGACGGTCGCCCTCTTTCCTCGCTGGCCCTGCTGCTGCTGGCGGTGGGGCAGGGCCTGGCGTTGCTCGGTCACTCTGCTGCAGTGGCGATCAACCTGGCTGCAGTGGCTCTCTTTGCCCTGGAGGCCTGGGGTGTTCTGCTTGCTGCCCTCAAGAATCGCATCCCCGCCCAGCAGGTCCACCTCACCCCGGAACAGGCGCCCCTGGATGGGTTGCCACAGAGGCTACGAGCACCCCGAATCTGGGTTCCGCTGGCGGTGCTGGTCGTGGTGAGCGGTGGGATCGCTGTCGTGCCGCCCGGGCACCAAGCAGTGGTGGAACAGCTGGGCCGGCCTCTTGACGACGTCGCTGGACCGGGCCTGTTGGTCCGGCTGCCTCCACCGCTGGAGCGCATCAGCCTGGTGAACACGGAACAGGTGCGGGGTTTGTCGCTGGTGACCGCGGACACTCCCCTGTTGTGCGGAGACCAGTCGATGGTCTCGGTGGAAGCGGTCCTGGAGTACACCGTGGCCGATGCCCATGCGGCGCTATTTTCCTCGCTGGACCCCGAAGCCGAGCTTCGAAGCCTCGGACGTTCCGCCCTGGTGGTTGCCCTGAGCAGGCGTTCCCAGGAGGAGGTGCTGACCACCGGCCGCGAGGACCTGGAGGCGGAGGTCCGCGACCTCGCCCAGGTTGGCGCCGACCATGTGGGTCTGGGGCTCCGTGTCCAGGCGGTGCACCTGGGGAACGTGGCGGTTCCAGCACCGGTGCTGGATGCGTTCCTGGACGTCATCTCCGCGGATGAGGAGCGATCCCGGGTCATCAACGAAGCGGAGGCCTATGCCGCGGACGTGCTGCCCAGGGCCCGCGGAGAGGCCCTGGCCCGTTTGGAGGCTGCTCTGGGTGTGGTGGCCGGGGTAGAAGCCGAGGCTTCTGTCGATCTGGCCCGGTTTGATGCCTTGTTTCTTGGCGGGGCGGACGCCCCTGGTCTCACCCGGTTTCGGCTGGCGTTGGAGTACCAGGAGGCGACCATCGTGCCAGCCCAACTGGTCGTCGCAGACCCCGATGTGAGGGTCTGGATCGGCTCGGATACCCCCCTTCCGCCTACTGGAGGATCACCGTGAAACCCCTCCGCGTGGTCTTGCCTGCGCTTCTCGCCGTCGCACTGGGTGCTTCGGTCTACACCCTGGATGCCCGCCATGTCGCCGTGGTGACCCAGTTCGGAGCCCCGGTGCGTACAGTGATGACGCCTGGGCTCTATCTGCGCGCACCCTTCCCTCTTCACCAGGTCCGACGCTACGACCGCCGCTCAAGGTTGTTGGAGGTCGAGGCCTTCGAGGTGCTCACCCAGGACAAGAAGAACCTGGTGGTGGAGGTCTTTGCGGTGTGGCGTGTCCAGGATCCCCTGCGTTTCCTGGAGGCGGTGGGCTCCGCCGAGGTCGGCGAGGATCGGCTTGGGGACCTGGTGGTCTCTCGGGTGGCCGCCAGCCTGGGGCGCGTGGCCTATGCCGAGCTGCTCGCCGTGCGCTCTGAGACGACAGCGTTGTTGCCCGAGGGGGCGCTGGAACAGGTCCAGGAGGGGGCCACGACCCGGCTGGGAATCGAGGTCCAGGAGCTTCAATTGCGACACCTTGGGCTGCCCCTGCAGAACGAGCAGTCCATCTATGACCGCATGCGGGCTGAGCGCCGTCGCATTGCCAATGCCTACCGCTCGGAGGGAGAGGAGCAGGCCATCATCATCCGTGCCAAGGCCGATCGGCAGGCAGCGGAGATCCTGGCCACTGCGGACAAGGACGCCGCAGCCATCACCGCAACGGCGGAGGGGGCCGCAGCCAGGCTCTATGCCCAGGCCTACGACAGGGACCCCGATTTCTACCGCTTTCTTCGGTCCCTCGACGCGGCGGAGTCCATCCTGGATGAGGACACTGTGCTGGTCCTGAATCCGGACCATGCGTTGTTCAAGGCTCTGACGGAGGCCGTTCCTTGAGCGGGCGTCTTCCCGGTCTGGTGGCGGTGGTGGCCCTGGCGTGGGCGGCCACGGGTGTACTGGTGGTGGGGCCGGACGAGGTCGCCGTGGTCTTCCGATTTGGCGAGGTGGTGCGCACTGCCGAGGCTGGCCTGGGGGTTCGACTGCCATGGCCCGTGGGGTCCGACGAGCGGGTGGCGGTGACGGTGTCCCGGCAATCTGAGCCGGGATCCCGCCGGTTGCTCACCGGAGACACGAACCTGGTCGACCTGGAATTGACGGTTCAATACGTGGTCGGAGACCCGGTCGTGTTCGTGACAGGTCTGGCCGACGTGGATCAGACAGTGGCAGATGTGGCCCTGGCGGCCGCCACCGAGCTGGTTGCAGCCCTGGAGGTGGACGTGCTGCTCACGACGGGCCGTGCGGCGCTTGAGCAGGGGATCGAGCAACGGGCCCAGGCTCGGCTGGACTCCCTCTCCGCTGGGGTACGCCTGACCTCGATCGAGGTTCGAGAGCTCGCCCCGCCCCCCGCCGTGGTCGATGCCTTCAACGATGTCTCCAGCGCCCGGGGAGATCGGGAGACCCTGGCCCTGTCTGCGGATGCCTACAGCTCCCAGGTCGTGCCGGATGCTCGTGGCCAGGCTGCGCGAAAGCGGGAGGAGGCCCGGGCGAGCGCCAGCCGTCGTACGAACCAGGCCAAGGGAGATATCCACCGCTTCGGGGTGCTGTCGTCAGCCCATGCAGCAGCACCGAAAGCCACCCGCCTGGAGCTTCAGCATGGCGCCCTGGAAGAGGTGGGGGACCGGGTGGAGCTTGTGGTGGCGCGTCCCGGGACCGAGTGGGTGTTCTCCGAGGGTGAACCCAGGGAACAGCCATGAAGTCCCTGAAGCCTCTCCTGGTGTTCGTGGTTTTGCTGAACCTGGCGGTGGTGGCCATCCTGCTCCTGCGCAGTCCCACTGACCCGGGCCACACGGACCTGGGCACGGTGGTCGAGGGCCTGGTGGCGGACCACACGATGGAGGAGGCTCGCTACGACCTGCGTGATCGCGCTGACGAGCTCAACATCATCCTGATCAGCATGGATGCACTGCGCTGGGATCGCACAGGTCTCTCCGGCAACAAGGATGGGTTGACCCCGAACCTGGATGCTTTTGCCGAGGAGTCCGTGGTCTTTTCCGACACGACGGCTGCGGCGCCCTGGACCCTTCCGAGTCACATGACCATCTGGACCGGCCGTTGGCCCTCGGTCCATGGCATCACGAACAAGCTCAAGCTGCTGAGCCAGGACCAGATGGTGGAGACCACCCTGAGTCCCGGGATCGAGACCTACCCGGACCATTTGATGCGCCAGGGCTTTGTGGCAGCAGGGTTCACCGGGGGGGCCGGGGTACAGGACATCTATGGCTTCGGCCGGGGCTTCGATGCCTACCTGGATGATCGCTACTTCGGTGGCATGGACCACAGCATTCCCGCCGCCCTGGAGTGGCTGGAACAGCACCGGTCACAGCCCTTCTTCCTGTTCCTGCACGGCTATGACAGCCACGGCCAGTTCGAGCTGCCGGCGAGCGAGATGAGCACGATCGACGGCTACGAGGGGGCCCTGGATGGGTCCAAGGACGAGCAGGGTGAATTGCGGGAGCAGGGGCTTGCGTCCATCGAGAACCCGGGAGACGACGCCTCCCTGGGAGGAACACTGGACGAGGCAGATGCTGCTTTCCTGGAAGAGGTCTACGACCGCAAGGTCCGCGCTGCCGATGAGCGCCTGGGCAGCTTCCTGGCCCGGGTCAAGGCCCAGGGACTCTATGACGACAGTGTCATCGCCATCGTGAGCGACCATGGCGACGAGTTCATGGAGCACGGCTATGTGGACCATGGCGCGACCTTGTGTCAGCATCAGCTCGGTGTGGTGATGTTGGTTCGCTTTCCTGGCTATGGCCGTCGGCAGGACGTGGACACACCGGTGCGGACCATGGACCTCTTTGCCACCCTGTTCGATGCCATGGGACTCCAGGGGCCTGCCGGGGTGGATGCCGTGAGCCTGTTGCCCCTGCTCCGAGGACGGGCGGCGGAGCCTCCACCGGTTTTTGCCGAGACCGACTACCGGCTCTTTGTTCACAAGCGCATGGTTCGAGACGGGGACTGGAAGCTGATCCTGGATCTCCAGGACGGGTCTCGCCAGCTGTTCAACCTGGAAGACGATCCGGATGAGCAGCAGGATCTCAGTTCCAGTGAACCCCGGCGAACCTATGAGATGGAGCAGGTCCTGCGGGAGTGGATGGCCACCACGCGGACAAATCCCCAGGATTACCTGGGCCTGCGCCAGAAGCCCATCAAGCTCTTCTGATGGCGTCTCTGGGCCCCGCTCTTGAGCGACTGGCCGCCCTTCGAGACCTGCGGCCGCCCCTTGTCGAGGGTTTTACGGAACAGGTGCGGGACGTGGTCCTCATCGCTTCGAGTTCCCGGGGGGGCTCGAGCGTTTTCGCCGAGATGCTCCGGCACGCTCCGTCCTTGACCCACTTCCGGGCCGAACTGAACCCGTTCTTTGCCATGGCTGGCCTGGGCTTTCCCGCCAGTGGTGATTCGGATCGGCTGGAGAAGGACACGCCTTTTGACCGGGACATGCTGGACAGGGAGTTTGCCCTTGACGCGGGAGGCTGGGCTCCGCTGGACAGCCGGGGGGTTCGCGCCTATGGCCTGGACCTGGCCTGGCGCTTGACGGCCCAGTGGCCGACGCTGGCCTTCGAGCCGGAGCAGGTGGTCGCCTGGACTCGGGAGACACTCCAGGACTGCAGCCCCCGGGATGTGGCGGGATTCCACCTGGCCCTGCTGCGGCGTGTTCGGGGCGCCCATCCCCAGGTCGACCCGTTCTACTACGACATCGATCCGGAGCGGATTCGAGGGGCTTTTCCCGGACTGACGGCCCCGACGGGTCCTCCCGGTCCTGTGGTGCTCGAGGAGCCTCCCTTCGTGCTGGCCCGGCCCTGGCAGATGGCGACCCTGTCGGAGCTGGTCGACCGTCCCCTGGTCATCAAGACCCCCTCAAACGCCTACCGCCTTCCCTTCTTCGAGTCCCTCTTTCCCCGGGCCAGAGTCCGGGTGTTGCACCTGGTGCGGAACCCGGCGGCTGCCATCAATGGACTGCACGATGGCTGGCGTTTTCGGGGCTTTCATGCCCACCGGGTCGGGGGACTGGACATCGCGGGCTACAGCGACGAGGTTCCGGGGGGAGCGTCCTGGTGGAAATACGATCTCCCGCCCGGGTGGCAGGCCCTTCGGGAGAAGCCCCTGGAGGAGGTCTGTGCCCACCAGTGGAAGAGTGCCCATGAGCACGTGCTCCACTGGGTGGATGCGACAAGACCGGCCAGTCTCCGAGTCCCCTTTGAAGAGGTGGTGGGGGAACAGGGAGCACGCCGTCGGGCCTTCGCTCGCATTTCCGCCTGGCTCGACGTTGACCTGGGGCCGGCACTGGCGGACATTGTGGAGCACGGCATTCCCCCCGTCATGGCAACCCATGCCCCACGGCGGCGACGCTGGTTCGCCAGGGCCTCCCTGTTGGAGCCGGTGTTGGCGGATCCAGATATTCGGGGGCTGGCCGAGGTTTTGGGGTACGGCGATCCGACCTCCTGGGTCTGATGGGGGCCTGTTCGGGTCGTCAAGGGACTTGAACGACTCGCCCTGTTTTCTTGACGCTCATCGGTCTGGATCGCTACTCTGTCCCCTGTAGTGGATCGTCTAGCGCCCGGTTGCGCGTCCAAAAGAGGAGGCCCGTTTGGCCTACAAACCATCCCTTGCCGAATGGCTCTACACCGACGCCAACACGGACATCGATCGCCACTACCGTGAGGTGATGCGGGAGCAGGACGGTGTGCCGGAGGCGACGGACAGGGCGAAGCCTCGCTTCACGCTGCTGGTGGGGCCCTCGCCGTTTTCCATGCCGCGGGGATGGGAGTTCTTCCTGACCTCCCCCTACGAGGGGGCCACCTACATCTCGACGGTGCTGCACAACGCGGGCTACCCGGTGCGCATCGTGGACGTGCGCTACGCCATCGACCCCAAGGGCGAGGCCGTCCGGCAGATCCTCGCCGGCACCGACGTGCTCGGAGTCTGCACCTTTGAGGACAACTTCCCCTTCTGTCGGGAGGTCATGCAGGAGGTTCGCAAACGAGCGCCAGACATGCCGATCATCGCTGGCGGCTCCCTGGTCACCTCGGTCCCGCACGTCTTCCTGGACCACACCGATGCCGATGTGGCGGTGATCAGCGAGGGAGAGATCACCATCCTCCAGTTGATGGAAGCCTACACGGCGGGCACCTGGGACCGGAAGGACAACCGGGGCCTTCAGGACATCCGAGGCATCTGGTACCGGGACGATGACCGGCGCCAGGTCGCGAACCCGCCCCGCGGCCAGTTGATGGATCTGAACTGTCTGCCCAAGATGCGCCTGGACCTGTGGCCGCAGTACCACTCGGAACAGGGCCTGCAGCCACAGATCATCAGCAGCTACAGCCGAGGCTGCAAGATGGACTGCAGCTTCTGCTACCGAACCACTCCGATGGAGCGGGCCAAGTCTCCGGAGAAGGTGGATGAAGAGATGGCCTGGCTCAAGGAGCAGTACGGCACCGAGTTCATCTTCTTTGTGGACCTGACCTTTACCAGTCACAAGAAGCAGACCCTGGAGATCCTGGATGCCATCAAGCCCCATGACCTGCGCTGGACGTGCCTGACCCGTTGTGCCGACGTGGACGAGGAACGCCTGAACAGCATGCGGGAGGCGGGTGCGGACATCGTGCTCTACGGGGTGGAGTCCCTGGGCAAGAACATTCTCAAGGAAGCCCGAAAGGGCAACACGGAGAACATCACCCTGAGGGCCCAGAGGCGTACCTACGACGCAGGGATCCGCTTTGGCGGGTTGCTCATCGTCGGCCTGCCGGGCGAGACCGATGAGTCGATGGAGCACATGTGTCAGTGGCAGGAGGAGAGCCAGGACCTGACTCGGGTGAAATACCTCTCCGCCATGCCGGGCACGACCATCTACCAGCAGGGCATTGCCGACGGACTCATCAAGGGCGAGGTCGATCACCTGAACTGGTTGAGCATCGAGCAAGCCCTGCACCAGGACGAGTTCCTGAACTACACAGGTCTGTCCGAGGAGAAGCACCGGGAGTGCTACAAGCGGCTCTACGACTGCTACTGTCCGGGCCCGGTCATGGACTTCAAGCACTACCCGGAGACCTTCACCTACCACGACAAAAATCCGGATTCGAGCAACGCTCAGAACACGTCCTACGCTCAGAAATGGAACTGCACGCAGGACTGGCGCAGCGACTGGTCAAGTGCCGCACCTCTGATGATCCCCGGGTCGGATCGCTTCACTCTGCGGGACTGTGGCACAGAGGAGATGCTCGCTGGTGGGGGCACCACCGAGTGGGCAGACCAGGAACGGATGGAGTGGATGGACCGGGCGAATGCCTCGCTCGAGGCGGCACTGGCCAAGTAGGCCCGCCGGGGGGAGGCTATTCCTCTTCCATCACCAGGTAGTAGTTGAACTCCTGGCCGGCGTTCGACGTGTAGGGCCCGAAGTTCGACTTGAAGCTCTGGCTGAAGGGCATGCCCTGGAAGACCGTGGGGGAGGTGGAGCCGGGGTCATCGTAGACGGTCGTGGACTGGTCATAGACCGCCAACAGCCAGTAGGACCCGGCGTTGATCGGGGCAGCGCCGACCTCGATCTCCAGGGTTCCACCGTTCAGGGCTGTGCTCTCGGTGCCGATGACCAGGGTGTCGGGGCCCCCGCTGCTGTCGGTATAGAGCGCCATTTTCACGTTTCCAGAGGTCTCTGGTGTCAGCATGGCCAACCGGTGCAGGGTGCCGTTCTGGGAGACGTTCAAACTGCCGCCTCGAAGCTCGTCCTGACCCAGGAAGTCAGTGCCGGAGAAGACCACGTCGTTGCCGACGTTCACAAGGTTCAGCACCTGGGCAACCCCGGTGCCGGCCTCTCCATCGTCTTCCCCGTCATTCGGCACGACGATGCAGGACCAGTGGTCGCCCAGGGTGGTGTCCTCCGCGGGCACGGTGTCGTCGGTGAAGGTGGTGGTGGTGGGTCCGGCCGCCGAAGAGAATTCGTCCGGGTAGTCCTGGTCCTCGACCTGCCAGCTGAAGCTGTAGCTGATGCTGTCATCATCATCATCTTCGCTGTCCAGGTCGACACGGCAGACCAGTTCATCCACGCCAGGCTCGGCCGAGTTCGGGTTGATGTTCACCTGGGGGGGGCCGGGGGCCGAGTTCACCGCGGTGACCGAGTCCGAGGTGGCGCTGGTGCCGGCGCCCTCGTTGTCCGAGGGGGTCACCTCGACGGCGATCTCCTGGTGCTTGTCGAAATAGGTCTCGCCTGAGAGGGTGTTGCCGAATGCGCCGCTGGCCGGGCTGCCGTCCACGAGCCAGACGTAGGACACACTCACACTGTCCCCGTCCTCGTCGTGGGTGCTCACGCTGGCGGTGAGCGATTCGTTGGTGGTTGGGGAAGACGGGCTGACGGTGACGCTGGTGATCTCCGGCACGGTGTTCGAGATGGTGACCGTGTTGGAAGACACGGGTGCGCCGTATTCGCTGCCGTCGTAGGGCGTGACCGTGCAAAAGACCTCGTTGTCCCTGCTCCAGTGGCTGCTGTTCAGCTCGTTGTCGGAGACCCCCGGGTCCCAGCTGTTCACGGTCCACTGGTACCCGTAGGTGATGGAGTCTCCATCATCGTCATCCAGGGAACTTGGGGTGCAGGTCAGGGTGTCGCCCTCGTAGGCGGTGGTGGGGGTCAGGCTGACAGTGTCCAGCACAGGGATGGTGTTGCCGATGTTGACCTGGGCGCTCATCGTGGAGCCGGTGTCCGTTCCGTCGTAGGGGGTGACCGTGCAGGTCACGGTGTCGCCCGAGTCGAACACGCCGCTCAGGGACTCGCTGGTCCCCACCGTCGAGCCGTCGATGGTCCACTCGTAGGTGGACTGGTCACTGTCCCCATCGGCGTCGGAATACCCGCTGTAGGAACACACCAGGGTCTCGGAGACCGTGGGGTTCGAGAGGTCGATGGAGACACTGCTGATCGAGGGAGCCGTGTTCTCGATGGTCACGGTGTTGGAATCCACGGCCACGCCGGTGTCGGTGCCATCGGTCGGAGATGCCGTGCAGTAGACCTCGTCTGACTTGGCAAAGAAGCTGGAGGTCAGGGAACTGGAGGTCGAGGACACCGCCAGTCCGTCCACCGTCCAGCTGTACAGGTAGGAGATGCTGTCTCCGTCCACGTCGGTGGCGCTGTCGGGGTCGCAGTCCAGGGAGTCGCCTTCAAAGGCGGGATCGGGGGACAGGGTGATGCTGTCCAGCTCCGGTGCGGTGTTGGAGACGGTGACCGTGTTGGAGGAAACGGCATCACCGTCGTCGGTGCCGTCACTGGGGGTGACAATGCAGGCGACATCGTCGTTCCGGCCCCAGTAGTCGGAGCTCAACTCGCTGTCGTGGCTGGACAGCGTAGACGAGTTGACCTTCCAGTCGTAGCTGTAGGACACCGAGTCCCCATCGACGTCGGTGGCGGTTCCCGGGGTACAGGTCAGGGTGTCGCCCTCGTAGACGGTGCTGGGGGACAGGGTGACGCTGTCCAGCTCCGGGGGCGTATTTGCCACGGTGACGCTGTCGCTGACCGCTGTGCCGGTGTCGGTGCCGTCGTAGGGGGTGACCGTGCAGGTCACCTGGTCCCCGGTCAAGAAGGTCCCCCCGCTCACCGAGCTGTCGACGCTGACCTCGGTGCCGTCGAGTGTCCAGCTGTAGGTGCTCTGGTCGCTGTCTCCATCGTCGTCGGAAAAGCCGCTGACGCTGCAGGTCAGGGTGTCATCGACCTGGGGTGCAGACGGGGAGATGCTCACCGAGGTGATGGTCGGGGCGGTGTTCTCGATGGTCAGGGTGTTCGAGTCCACGGCCAGGCCGGAACCTGAACTGTCGTAGGGGGTGACCGTGCAGCTGACGGTGTCGTCCTTCTTGAACTTGTCGCCGCTCAGGGTGCTGGAAGTCGCGGAGATTCCGGAGCCGCTGATCGTCCACTCGTAGGCATAGGAGATGCTGTCCCCATCGGCGTCTGATGCGCTGCCTGGGGCACATGTGAGGGTGCTGCTCTCGTAGGCGGGGTCGGGGCTCAGGGTGACCTCGTCCAGGACAGGCGCGGTGTTGCCCACCGTGACCGTGTTGCTGGTCACCGAGTCCCCGTCGTCGTACCCATCGTTGGGGGTGACGGTGCAGGCCACCTGGTCGCCGCCGCTGAAGTCGTCGGGCCCCAGCTCCGAGTCGGTGACGCCCGGGTCGTTTCCGGAGACGTTCCAGGCATAGCTGTAGGAGATGGCGTGATCGTCCGCGTCAGTGGCGGTTCCCTCGGTGCAGGTGAAGGTGTCGCCCTCGTAGGCGCTCAGGGGTGTCAGGCTGACACTGTCCAGCTCTGGCGGGGTGTTCTCCACCACGACGCTGTCGTTGGCCGAAGTGCCGATGTCGGTGCCGTCGTAGGGAGTGACGGTGCAGGTGACCTCGTCCCCGGCTGCGAAGGCGCTGCTCAGGGTGCTGTCGGTGCCGACCTCGGTGCCGTCAATGGTCCAGCTGTAGGTGCTCTGGTCGCTGTCCCCATCGTCATCGTCAAAGCCGCTGGTGGTGCAGGTCAGGGTGTCATCGAGCAGTGGATCCGAGGGGGAGATGCTCACGGAACTGAGGGTCGGGGCGGTGTTCTCGATGGTCAGGGTGTTGGAGTCCACGGCCAGGCCGGAACCGGAACTGTCGTAGGGGGTGACCGTGCAGCTGACGGTGTCGTCCTTCTTGAACTTGT
>CAZMNK010000001.1:137594-150969 GCA_964567625.1 uncultured Enterobacterales bacterium
AGGTGAAGGTGTCGCCCTCGTAGGCGCTCAGGGGTGTCAGGCTGACACTGTCCAGTACCGGGAGGGAATTCGCGATCTGGACGCTGTTCGAGTCCGCGGTTCCATCGTCCGTCCCATCGCTGGGGGTGACGGTACAGGTGACCTCTTCCCCGGCCGCGAAGGCACCGCTGAGGGTGCTGTCGGTGCCGACCTCGGTGCCGTCAATGGTCCAACTGTAGGTGCTCTGGTCGCTGTCCTCGTCTGCGTCGCTGAATCCATCGATGCTGCAGGTCAGGGTGTCCGCCACCTCGGGATCCGATGGGGTGATGCTCACGCCGGTGATCGTGGGTGCGGAGTTGGCGATGGTGACGGTGTTGGAGTCTGTTGTGCTGCCTGAATCGATGCCGTCGTCGGGGGTGGCGCTGCAGACCACCTCGTCGCCTCGGGTCCAGTTGCTGTCGTCCAGGGTGTCTTCGCTGTGGGACAGGCTGTTGCCACTCACCGTCCAGGACAGGGTCGTCGACACGCTGTCGTTGTCGGCATCGGTCGCCGTGTCCGGTGTACAGGTCAGGGAGTCGCCCTCATAGGCGGGATCCGGGTCCAGGCTGACCGTGGCGATGACCGGGGCAGAGTTGGACACGGTGACCGTGTTGGAGTCCACCGAGGCTCCATCGTCGGCGCCATCGTTGGGAGTGACCGTGCAGGTGACGGTGTCGTCCTTGTCGAAGTCGTCTCCGGAGAGCGTGTCCGTGGTCACCCCGGGGTCGTTTCCGCTGACGGTCCAGGCATAGGTCGTGGAGACCGTGTGGCCATCCGCGTCGCTGGTGGCTCCTGGCGTACACAGAAGGGTGTCCTCTTCGTAGGCCGTGGTGGGCGTCAGGGTCGCGTCGGCGATTTCTGGGGGGGTGTTGGCGACGATGACGTCAGTGCTCACCGGGGTGCCGGTGTCGGCACCATCGTGGGGGGTGACCGTGCAGGTCACGATGTCGCCGGAGCCAAAGACGCCGCTCAGGGTCGTGGAGGCGCCCACCACGGAGCCTCCGAGGGTCCATTCATAGGTCGACTGGTCGCTGTCCCCGTCGGCGTCGGAGAAGCCGCTGTGGCTGCAGGTGAGGGTGTCCTCGACCTCCGGGTCTTCGGGGGTGATGGTCACGCTCTCGATGGACGGCGCCGAGTTGGTGATGGTCACGGCATTGCTGTCGACGGCCGTGCCATCGTCGGTGCCATCACTCGGGGTGACCGAGCAGATCACCTCCTGGTGACGGGTCCAGTGGCTGTCGTCCAGGGTGTCATCGGTCACGGAGACCGGGCTGCCATCCACGGTCCAGGCATAGGAGAGAGTGACCGAGTCCCCGTCGGCGTCGAGGGTGCTGTCGGGGGTGCAGGTCAGGGTGTCGCCGGCTGTGGCCGGTTCGGGTCCCAGCACCACGTCGCTGAGCACGGGAGGGGTGTTCAGGATGGTCACCGTGTTCGAGGTGACCGGGTTCCCATCGTCGTTGCCGTCATTGGGGGTGACGGTGCAGGAGACGTCGTCGTCCTTGTCGAAGTCGTCGCCACTCAGGGTGCTGTCGGTCACGCCGGGGTCTGTGCCGGACACGGTCCAGGAATAGGTCGTGGTGACCGTGTGGCCATCCACATCGCTGGCGGTGCCGGGGGTGCAGGCGAGGGTGTCGTCCTCGTAGGCGGGGTCGGGAGTCAGGCTGACGCTGTCGAGCTCCGGAGGGGTGTTGGCGACAACGACGCTGGCGCTCAGCGGCGTGCCCGTGTCCTGGCCGTCGTCGGGGGTGACGGTGCAGAGGGTGGTGTCTCCGGGGGCAAAGACACCGCTCAGCGTGCTGGTGGTGCCCACCTCGGTGCCATCGATGGTCCAGAGGAATGTGCTGCTGTCTGCGTCGCTGTCTCCGTCCGCAAAACCGGTGTAGGAGCAGGTCAGTGTGTCGTCGATCGCCGGGTCCTCGGGACTGATGGCGACCCCGTCGATCGTGGGCAGGGAGTTGCTGACGACAACGGTGTTGGAGTCGACTGGCGTCCCGGCGTCCATGGGGTCCCAGGGGGTCACCGTGCAGAAGACCTCCTGGTTCTTGGACCAGTAGCTGTCGTCCAACGTGCTGCGGGAGGTGCTGAGCAGGGTGCCGTCGATGGTCCAGCTCGTCGCATAGGTCACGCTGTCCCCGTCTGTGTCGGAGGCGGTGTCCGGGGTGCAGGTGAAGGTGTCGCCCTGGTAGGCCGGATCGGGGGTCAGGCTGACCGCGCTCAGCTCGGGAGGGCTGTTGTCGATGGTGATCGAGGCCGTGCCGGAGGCCCCGGGGCTGGTGCTGTCGCTTGGCAGGACCTCGACTGTCCAGGTCTCGCCCTGGGTGGTGTCAGCGGTGGAGATCGTCTCGGTGGTGCTTCCGGCAAAAGACGACCCATCCACGGTCCAGGTGTAGCTGTAGGTGACGGTGTCGCCCTCGGGATCGGTGCTCTCCACGTCGATGACCGCGACCAGGTCGTCGACGGTGGTCGCCGGGTCCGGGGTGATGGAGACCGTGGGGGCTGTGGGAAGACCGTTCACCGTGAGGGTGACGCTGTCTTCACCGTAGAGTCCGTCGCTGTCGGTGGCGCGGAGGGTCACGACGTGGTCGCCCGATGTCAGGCCGTCCTCGGTGAATTCCGCCAGGCCAACCAGGGGGGCGTCGTCGGTGTTGAACTCGCCGTCCAGGTCGCTGGTCCAGCTGAGTTCCAGCCGGTTGGCGTCGTCGGTCCCATCGCTGACCTCGGCCGAGAAGAGGACGCCGTCTCCCTCGTCGTAGACCGACCCGTCCGTGGGGCTGACCAGGCTGACCAACGGGGGATCCCCCACCGTGAACAGCACCTCGTCGGTGCAGAGCGCCCAGCTGGCACCGCTGTCGTCGGTGACCGTGAGGGTGACCACGTGGGTGCCCAGAGTCAGGGCCGTGGTGGTCAGGCTGGAGGTCCCCTCACTTCCGCCGAAGCCATTGAAGAGCTCGCCGTCCAGGTCGCTCTCCCAGACGACCGCGAGGGTCTCGGGGGTGCTCTCCGCGTCCTCGAGCGAGGCCTCGAATGTGACGCTGTCCCCTTCCTTGCCGGTCGTGCCGTTCTCGGGCGCTGTGATGCTGCAGGTCGGTGCTGTGTTGTCCTCCTGGACCGTCACGCTGATGCTGTCACTGCCTTGTTTTTCCGAGCTGTCCTCGACCCAGAGGGTCAGAGTGTGCTCGCCTGCCGACAGCACTGAACCGTCGTTGACCAGGCCGTCTTCATCGGGCACACCGCCCAGCCCGATCAACTCGCCGTCCAGGCTGCTCTCCCACCAGGTGGTGAGTGCGTCCGCGGTGTCCTCGGTGTCGCTGACCTGGCCGGCCAGGCTCAGGGTGACGTTGCTGTAGGTGGTCGCGCCGTCCTCGGGCTCCAGGATCACCGCCGTGGGGGCCTCTGTCAGCACGAGGGTCACCGCCACGGTGTCCGAGCCCTTCGCCCCCTCGCTGTCGGTCACGGTCAGGGTGACGCTGTCCTCGCCTTCCGCCAGGACCGTTTCACAGGACAGTTCCCCCTGGTCGTTCGCAGTGGTGGGGGCACAGAGCTCTCGGTCATCGGTCGTTGTCCAGAGGCCCTGCAGGTCGCCGGGCGCATCCTGATCGTCGGCCACCGACGCCACAAAGGTCACTGCCAGGCCTTCCGAGATCTCCTCGCCGTCGGCATGGGAGGTGATGGCCACACTGGGTTCTTCGTTGTCGCCGTCTCCATCACAGGCCGTCAGCAAGCCAAGGGAAAACAGGAGAGTGACGCCGCCGATCATGGAACCTCCCGAGGCGGCTCCGATGGACGCCGCGAAGGGGTGCAGACGAGAGGGTACCCCACAAATGGGCTTACTCCCACTGGGGAAGCAAGGGCCTTTTGCTGAAGTCAGCTGTCTTCAGGCCTCGGTACGCCTGAGCGGTCTCGCTCGGGATCACGGGCCACGATCCCTGTCAGGCAGCCGATACCCCCCGCGGCCGCCAGGTACTCGCTCACGTCGGCCTCGTGAACGGTCACTCCTGCTTCCTCGTAGCGGGTCCGGGTCCGGGGACAGTTGGACGGCATGAGCAACTTGCGGGGACCCAGGGCCACGAAGTTCATTCCGCCTCGTTCGGTGATCTCCTCGTCCTCGGGCAGATCAATGGTCTCGATCTCCTGGCGGGCAAGGCGGTCCAGGAGCAAGGGGTGGATGTGTCGGCGGCGCAGGGCCACGAGGTTCCGATCGATCGGGTTGATGATGCCCAGAAGGTGCTGAATTCCCGTGGTCGGCATGGGCACCCCGATCGACTGCACCCCCAGGTCCTCGAGCAGGGGAGCCAGCCGGACCTGGGCTTCCTGGTTCGTTCGCAAGCCGACACCGATCAGCACCGTCTGGGGGTCAAGCCAGAGCGCGTCGGCGCCCTCGAAGGTCGCGTGACCACGAAAGGTCATCAGGATGGGAACGCCAAGTCGTGCCAGGGCTGCTGCTGCCTGGCGCTCCTCACCGGCCCTCTGCTGGGCCGCCGGACGTGCGATCACGGCGCCCTCGGGGGTCATGAAGAACAGGTCCCGCTGGAAGATGTGGTTGGGCCTGGGAACCCGCTCCGGCCGATCCAGGTGGACCTGGACACCCAGCCGTTCATAGACATCCACGAGGGCACGGCACTGGTCCTGGAGCCGGTCCAGTTGGGGACGACGCATCATCAGCCAGTCATTCGGGTTGTCCTTGTAGTTCTGCTCCTCGCCGGGCCACGACAGCAGGACCTGGCGGAGGGGTGCGATCTCGGAATCGACCCCAGAGGCGTGCCACGTCTTGCCATCCATCTCCTGCTCGTGAGGATGCTGTCGGGGCTGCCAACCGGGTCCGCCATGGGTCGATGGGGTGCTCATTGAAACCACCGGGTGCGCAAGTCGATCCACGCCATGGTCATCCTGCGCCCCCATCGGCGCCAGTGGTTCCTGTCCCGCCAGAGGCTGCGCCACTCCACCTGGAGGTGCCAGCATCGATTCATGGCGCGCCAGGCCACTTCTCGGAAGGGGTTGGTGGTCAGGGAGCCCTGGTGGGCCTCTTCGAGGGAGTAGCCCAGACCCACCATGATCGGTCCGGCGATGGCCTCGACCTGGGCGATCTCCTTCGGGCTCAGGTTCTTTCGGTACTTGCCCTTGTTGTCGGCCTGGACCGGTTTGGCTGTCTTGGCCCAGGATTCGGAGAGTGCGGCCCCCTTGCGGGCGGCATCGGTCTCGGAGAAGGCGAGCATGCCAGCCTCGAAGGGCTCTTCCAGGAAGGCACAGATCCGCGACAGGGTGCCCGGAGGATCCGCCAGGAGGTCCTCGTAGCGGATCTGGTGGAGGGCCTCTGGTGGAAGCCGTGCCTGCAGATCCAGGGCCTGCTGCTGTTGGGCCACCCACAACCGGGTGGTCAGCACGGGGTGAAAGGGGCTGAACACGCTCTTCCGCGAGGACGCCGCCACATCTCGTGGATCGCGCACCAGCCACAGGAAGCGGGTGCCTGGAGAGGCCTCCAGCACCGTGTCCGCGTGGGCGACCATGAAGGTGCTCTTGCAGCCCCATCGCGCCTTGTCGGTTCCGGCCAGGAACTGGTCGTAGAACGCGGCAGTGATCCCATAGAGCGTCCGGGGATGGGCCTGGGCGATCACCTGTGCGGTGTCGATGGAGACCTCCCAGGGGTAGATGTGCACGCGCAGCAAGCGCTGGACGTCTTCGACCAGGCGCTGGAGATTGCCGGTCTCCTCCAGGTCTCCGTAGCGCCCGGCCAGGGGTGCGAAGTAGCGCATGATGTGGGGTGGATGAGGCACAGTGATGCGGGAGTGTGCATTCAGGATCACCCGCAGCAGGTTCGAGCCCGAGCGTTCGGTACCGATGATGAAGAAGGGGTCGCCCGGCATTCAGACCCGGTATTCGCCTACCAGTAGCTGCGCTGCTGGAGGGTCATGATGGGCCCCGGGTCGAGGACAGGCTTCCCGAAGTCCCGGGAGGGTCTGACCCCTCCTCGCATGGAGAACCCCTGGAGCGGGCTGCGATCGACCCTGCTCCCACGATGGCAGTCGTGAGGTTCATCGGCGGACTATGACAGACTGGCCGGGCTTCTCAGGAGTTGTCGTGTCGGTCTTCCCTCTCATGTTGCTGTTGGGCCTGGCCTGCCTGGAAGAGCCGGACCAGCCGGTGGATGAAGCGCAGTTGAGAGCCACGCCGGGCCAGGGGCCGGCCACTGGTCGTCCGCCACTGCAGGATCGCCAGCAACCTCCGCCGGACGCGGAAGAGGCGAGGCAGCCTGCCCCGGAGGGCGCACAGGGCCCCCAGTCGGGACTGCCCATGCGTTCCCCAGGGCCTCTCCAGGTTGCGTTGGTGCCCTCCAGTCGGTCCGTGCTGCTCTACAAGGCCGTGGTGGCTCATGGCGAGCGCCAGCCCCAGGTGGGCGCTGAAGGGGCCGACCAGTCGGGTCGATCCCAGGGCTCCGCCAGCCGGCTCGAGGTCGAGCTGTCCATGCCCGACGGAGACGACTTGACGCCCCTGGCGGGCACGCGGGAGGGCTTTCAACAGGCCGTGGGGACCCCAGAGGCGCCCGTTCACCGGTCCAGTGCTGGCTTCGTTCGGGTGCAGGAGGCCCTGTTGAATGGCGAGGTGGACTGCGGTGTGTTGCCTGGGGCCTCGGTCATCCAGATGTTGGACAACAGCGAGGCGACCAGCCTCGCCCTGGTGTTGGTGGCCCAGCTGGGCTCTGCCGGGGGCGATCACTCTGATCTGGTGGTCGGGGTTCGCAAGGGTTTGAGCACGACCGTCGCACCGGACGTCGTCAGGGTGGGCGCCACCTCGGGCCTGGATGCACGCCTGCTGCTGTCCGGGTTGGTTCCGGGCTCCCACCAGGTGTTGGAAGATGGGGAGATCGACGAGGCTCTTGCGGCGGGAACCCTGGACCTGGTCGTGGCACCGGTGGACCTCCTCTACTCCGCGCTCAAGGCGGGCACGCTGGTTCCCTTCCGGCCCTTGACCGACCCGGAGACGGCACCCTCGGCCCAGGTGTTGGCCTGCAGGGTGAGCACCCTGGGAAGCAAGGAGGCGCGGGAGTCCCTCAAGAATCTGTTGGGGGTCTATCGAGGCTTCCTGAAGCGCCGTGGAACCGAGGACCCGATTGCGCTGGCGGGCCGTTATCCCAAGAACGCACGGGTGAACGTGGAGACCTTGCAGGCGTCGCTGGCCACGCTCAAGTCCGAGGAGTTGGTGGGCAACGCGGCGTTGGAAATCGTCGATCTGCAGGCGCTGGAGGAGGCTGGGACCCCCCCGGATGGTCCCCTCTCCCCGTCTGCGGTGCTGGTGGACAACCGGATGGTGGCGGCTGCGGAAGGCACAGGGAACCGGCGCGAGGGAACCAAGGGCAAGAAGGGTGGCGCGAAGCAGCCCCCGCCACCGAGGTAGGTTTGGGCGGCCAGAAGGGCTCGGAGTGGGATGATGTTCAGCTTGTGGTGCGGCCTGCTGGCCTGTGTGGGTGCAGAAGACACGACGATGGCCGACAGCAGGGGGCCCGCGGGGGATGACACAGGCACGACGGACCTGACTTCGGACACCCAGGACACCGCCACTGCCCAGTCACCGCCGCCACGGGGCCTCTGGATCTGGGACAACTCGATTCCCGGTGACCCGGACAAGACCTCGGATCTGTTTTCTTTTGCCGAGGAACGAGGGGTCACCACCTTCTTCCTGACCTGCGATCCGGTGGGGTATGGCCTGGATGGTGCCGTCGAGCGCTACACGGAATTCGTCGACCTGGCCCACGAGGAGGGGCTGCAGGTCTACGCGATGAGCGGCTACGGGTGGTTCACGGTGCCCTGTGACGCTGGACTGGAGGGTCAGTTGACCTGCTGGTCGGAGGGTTGGGGGGTGTACGAGACCTGTGCCGCCTCCGGGGTGGGGTTTGACGGCATCATGGACGACTCCGAGCCCGCGGGCGTGGCCCGGGACCACTGGGAGAATCACTTCGAAGACCGGGCCCGCTGGACCGTCGAGTATCTCGAGGGCATCCGGGAACGCATTGGTGAACTGCCCCTGCACCACGCCGTCCCCGCCTGGTACGACGGACTCGAGGCCTTTGCCATGGTCGATGGCGGGGAACAGAAGACCCTGGACCGCTGGATTGCCGACACGGTCGATGTGTCGGCAGTGATGTCCTACCGGGACAGTGCCGAGGCGGTGGTCGACCTGGTAGGCACGGAACTCGCTGGCGGACCCGTCTGGGTGGGGGTCGAGATCTGTGACGCGGGCGAGGGGGACCACGTGGACTTCTCGGCCGAGGGAGACGCCGCCATGCAGGCGGAGTTGGCGGTCATCGAAGAAATGCTTGAGGAGGACGCCAATTTCCACGGGGTGATGATCCACGACTACACCCACTGGGCAGCCGCGTCAGAATCGTCAGGTTGATTCCAGATGGCCAGCCCGAACCCAGAGTTGATAGACTGCGGTTCATCCTTTTTCAAAGCCAGGGCTGAGCGGCACCTACGATGGGTCTTTCCGACAAGGATCGCCAGGTCCTCCGTGAACTGGGCCGAGTCCAGGCAGCAAAGGGCTTTCAGTCCCGGTTCTTCTGGATGGGACTGGGGCTCACTGCAGCCCTGACCGTCACCGGGATCTACCTGCTCTGCATCCGGACGCTGACCCACGTGGACATGAGCCTCCTGCTCTTCCACATCCTGGGAGGCTTCCCCTTTGTGATTCCGGTGGTGATGTTCCTCAAGCGGCACGTCCGCTATGCCCAGGTCATTGAGAAGCGGGGCTTCAATGTGCTGGGTTGGGTCACGAACATCAGCCTGGTGATCGCGCTGATCACGGGGATCTGGCTGGTCTTCCGGGGGATCACGGGGGTCTACTGGCTGTGGCTTTCCCACGTGGTGATTTCCCTGGTGGGGGCCGCAGGCCTGGTCCTGTACATCGGCTGGGTTCTCCGGGTCTTCAAGCTGGCCTTGCCGGCCACGGCCCGGGCCATGCGCTTCTACAGGCTCACCACCAGCCGGTTGGGAAAGCGGGTCCTCGCTCTGTTCGTGGCCTCCTTTGTGGTGTCAGGCCTGGGGGCCTGGGCCTATGTGGAGCCCGACAAGGAGATCGAGGTTCCGGACTACAACTACAGCAAGCCGGACGAGGCCTTCTTCCCCTCCCGGGCCAAGACCGACCACGGGGGCTTCTACAACCCGGAGCAGTTTCTGCGCTCCGACAGTTGTGGCATCTCCGGCTGTCACACCGAGTCCCTGAAGCAGTGGAAGGACTCGGTTCACTACCTGACGCCGACCCCGGTCTTCGAAGCGGTCCAGGCCCTGTTCATGGAGGAAGCCCGGAAGGGCGACTTCCTCATGGACCGTCAAAAGCTCGTGGTCGAGCCGGAACGGCACCTGGAGAGCGGGGAAGAGAGTTTTCGGTTCTGTGGTGGATGCCACACGCCTGTGGCGCTCATGGCCGGCGAGATCGACGTGGGGGAGGGCCTGCCGAGCTTCGAGGAGCGGGAGGCGTCTTCCTGCATCTTCTGTCACCGGATCCAGGCGGTGGGAGAGACCTATGGTGGTGGCGGTGGGGACTACCGGGTCGCAGCACCCCCGAATCGCTACCTCTTTGCGTTCTCAGACCATGCGGTGGGCACCTGGTTGAACAAGGTGCTCATCAACGCCAAGCCAGAACATCATGCCGACATGTTCATGGAGCCCTTCTACACCGAGTCCGAGTACTGCATCGGGTGTCACAAGCGTCTCCAGTACAGCTACTGGGAGCAGTCCCCCTTCAACGATGAACACCTCGAGGACAACAAGGAGTGCCAGGGTTGCCACATGAAGCATGTGGAGACCGATAATGATGTCTCCGCCTATGAAGACGGCGTGATCGCTGATCACCGGACCCTGGGGGCCAACCTGGTCACCCCGATGATCTATGGACTGGATGAGCAGTATCAGAAGACCCTGGATTTCATGCGAGATGACAACCAGGAGCTGAACGTGGTGGTGCCCACGGCCACGGCGCCTGGACAGACCATGGACATCGCCGTGCGGGTCATCAACAAGGGTGCTGGGCACATCTTTCCCGCCGGTCCGGAGGCGGATCTGCTCGAGGCCTGGACCGAGGTCGTCGTGACGGATGCCCATGGCGAACCGGTCTATGAGTACGGCCTGTTGGACGAGCAGGGCTACCTGGATCACGAGGCCACGTATGTCTACAACATCCGTCCTTTCGACAAGGACGGGAACATGCTGGAGCTCGACCGTCATCGGAACTGGATCTTCTCGGAAGACCGCCTCCATGTGATCCCCGCCCGGTTCTACGACGAGCACCCCTTCGAGATCACGGTGCCTGCCGAGACCGAAGGTCCGCTGACGGTTCGGGTGCGCTTGCGCTTCCGCAAGTTCAACCAGGAGTTTCTCGACTTTGCTGCAGTTGCTGGGTTCATGGAACGCATCGAAGCCCCGGTGGTGGACATCCACACCCTGGAGCACAGCGTGCCGCTGACCAGCAATTCGCTGCGGCTGGCCCAGGCCGAAGAGGCCTACGTCCAGGAACTCCGTGAGCCCACCGGCCTGGACGAGTTCCAGAAGAAGCCCCGCTTTGACGACTACCTGCTGGCCAAGAAGATGGCGCTGCAGGACCAGATCCTGCTCCAGGAGGCACAGACCTTCTACCAGGAGGAGCGCTTCCCGGAGGCACTCCAGTCCATCGAGGCCTTGGGGGAGGAGCACCTGAAGCGCCCCCAGGTGGCACGTCTCTACGCGAATCTCAAGGCGGCGGTGGTGGAGCAGAGCGAGCAGCACTTCATGCCGGTGGATCCCTTTGCCGAGGACGATCGGTAGCCGAGCCTTGCCGGGCTTCTCCGGCGTCGTGGTTCAACTCCAGGCGAAGACCATCCAGACGTGAAGACCGAGACCGGTCAGCAGGCAGAGTCCCAGGGTGGCGTGGAGAAGTCGCCAGCGGGGCCGAAGTGAGCGGGAGGTCTCGCCGGACCCGGAGGGCCAGAGGGCGCCCAGGGTGACCTGGAGGGGAATGAGCAGCCCGAAGATCATCAGGTAGCCGTAGCCGGGGTGGCTGGTGTGGAGGAAGAGCACCCCCAGGCTCGCCACGCCGAGTCTTCTGTGCTGTCGCAAGAGGGCGCGGGATCGCTTGGCCCGGGCGCTGCGCCGCATCCAGGCCAGCCCGAGCTGGGCCAGCACGACGGCAGCCAGGCCGGCGCCGCTCAGCCGTCGCCAGATCTCCTGGTCCTGCCAGCGGTTCAGGGGTCCCCACTCGATTCCCAGCACGGCCTGTCCGAGGTACAGCCCGACCGCCAGCAGGATCCAGCGGGATCCCGGTTCAATAGGGGGCATCGTCTTCTGTGGGCTCTTCTGTTCCAACCGCCTGGAGCAACAAGGACATGGTGTGTGGAGAGGCCCGCTCTGCCTGTTTGGCCATGAAGATGTCGGCATCGGGCAGGTACAGGCCCTCAGAGGGCCACTTTTCGCCGACCTCGGGCGCCAGGTCGAAATTCACGACCCGGTCCAGGTAGCTCTGGTAGGTGTCCTTGAAAGCCCGACGGAGTTCAGTGAGCACCAGCACGACCTCCTGGAAGTCCAGCTCTCCCCGTGGATAGGCCCAGGTGGTCGCCCCCATCACGTCGCCCATCTTC
Source organism: uncultured Enterobacterales bacterium (assembly GCA_964567625.1). Classification (GTDB taxonomy): domain Bacteria; phylum Myxococcota_A; class UBA796; order UBA796; family CAJQPC01; genus CAYFPX01. The sequence continues at coordinate 149,212 of CAZMNK010000001.1, forward strand.
CAGTCGGTCTTGGGGGTCTTCTCGTGGGTGTTGTGACACTCCACGCAGGGGGTTGCGCTGGCGAAGTCGGGAAACATCGCGGTGTGAAGTCGCTGTTCGACGTCGTAGAAGTAGCGTGGCTGCTGGTTGGAAACGATCTCCCGAAAGAGGTCCAGGCTGCCCCCGGTGAACTTGTTGCCGCGGTTGATGGCGTACTCCGCGCCCAGAAACAGTCCGAGCTCCGCCGGGCTTCGATCCAGCCGGACGGCGACACCCCGCAGGGCGACGGCGGGAAGCGGTCCGGTCTGAGAGCCCTTGGTCAGCCAGTTCTCGTCGTACACCAGGCCCTGCTCGATCCCCGGTCCGACGATCTCCCTGGTGTAGAGGGTCCGGAAGGCGTTGTTCTCCATGGCCACGAGTTCGAGCAACAGGTCCGCGTCGATCGCCTGTCCCTCCGCCAGGTCCGGATCTCCGGTCTCCGCCAGAGGGGGGGGTGCACTGATGAACAGGTAGATCCACACCACGCCCAGGCCCAGAGCCACCAGGACCTTGGTCGGCGTCCAGAGACGGCTCAGTTTCTTGTTCATCCACCGTCCTCTTTGCCGGACCTGTCCGGAAAGCGTTTGTCGGTGCCGTAGGGGGAGTCTCCGCCGTCCAGGTAGGCCCGCACGGTGTCCAGGTCAAAGGATGCTTCCAGGGTCTCCGGCACGGTGTAGAGGTGGTTGCCGTGGAAGTCGTGGCATTGCAGGCAGGTGTCGAAGCGCTCCTCGTCAGCGAGCTGTTGGTGCGAGGGGTTCAACACGTCCTGTTCCAGCTCGAATTCCTGGTGGCAGTGGGTGCAGTAGTCTCCGCTTCGGGTCAGGCGGCCTCCCTGGTGCTCCAGGTGGCAGGAAGTGCAGTACTGGGGAGCGATGGCTGCTCGGGCCTCTTCGAAGCGGCTCTCCCGGAAGCGGAACGAGGGATGGCGATCCTCGCCCTGTCGGTCATGGCATTCCTTGCACACCCCGTTGCGCACGGGCTGGTGAACAAAGGGTGCCCAGCTCTCTCGGGTGCCCAGGAGCTTGCGCGTGTTCGCCTGGATCTGCTGACGCATGGTCCCGGGGGCGTCCCAGTGGCATGCCTCGCAGGACAGGTCACTGTGGCCAGTGTTTGCGGGACCCCGGGCCCGGCCCCGCTCCAGAGGAGGGAGAAGGGCCAGAAGTACCAGGACAATGGCCAGGCTTGCAGGCACTCGAAAGTGTCGCCAGGCGCTCTGCTGGCCCTGGTTGAACATCGAGCGGATTTCGGGAAGACAGGATGCACAGGAGGTGCCGCAGCCGAGTTTTCGGCTCAGGGAACCCATGTCCTCCCCGTTGGAGATCGCCTGTTGAATGGTCTCCCGAGAGACCATGTGACATTCACAGATCCAGCGATCTTCAGGCACGGGTCCGTTCCGGATGCCGCTCGGGAAGGATCACGTGCCTTGCCGGCCCTCGGCGTAGGCGGTGAGCCTTGCCACTGAGCCGAAGTTTTCCTCGACGATCTCGTGGGGCTTGACCAGGAAGCCGCCCCGGGCCTCCAGGAATTCCACAACTTCCAGCACGGCCAGGGATTCGATCACCCCGTGGTGACCAAACAGTGGTGTGTCGTCCGTGAACTGGTCTGCGGACAGTCCAGGGTCGAGTTCGGTGAGGATGAACTGGCGGAGCGCCTTGCGCAGATCGTCGGACATCTGGATTTCCTATCCCAGCCCCAGGAGCTTTCCGAACAACGCGGAGAGGCCAGCAAGATCCACGCTCC
>CAZMNK010000002.1:0-60134 GCA_964567625.1 uncultured Enterobacterales bacterium
ACGGTTCTTTGTCTGGGTCACAATCCAGGCTGGGAAGATGCGGTCTCCGTGCTCATCGGGGCTTCCACCTTGCTGACCACGGCCAATGCCGCCTTGCTGGAGCGGTCTGGCGGCGAGTGGAGCAAGGCCCTGGAAAGCCAGTGGACGTTGGTGAAGTTGATTCGGCCCAGGGAGAGGTAGAGGGGTCTATGGGCCCGGGATTTCTATATCTACCGATCGGTAGAATTGTTGGTATCCCTTCCTCCGACCCGGGGTCAGTGACGGGAGGTGGGCACCGTCAGCAGGCGGTCCATCAAGAGGGGTAGTTGGGTTTGCTGATACAGCGGAAAGTCGGCATAAGAACGCCATTCTCCAGGATTGATCGGAAGCAGGACGGTGGCGCCGAACAGCCGGTCAGCGTCCTGAGGATGGTCCGGGGAGACCTGGTGGAGGAACAGCACATCCCGGTTCCACCAGTCCCGAAAGGCGTTCAGGGGAGCCGGGTCCAGGCCATTGTCGCTGTAGAGCTGTCCCAGCAGTCCCTGGAGATCCAGGTACCGTTCCCCCTGGATCTCCCAGGCCGGCGCAGGTTCTCCGCCCCAGCGCAGGGAGGGACCCAGGGCGAGAAGCGGGGACAGCACGAGCTCCAATTGGCGGGGTAGCTGGACCAGTCCCTGGCCATGGGCGACGGTGTAGGAGCGGTACATGTCCGGTCGGTCGTTCTGGACCATGGCCTGGCCCAGTTCAGCAGCGCCCAGGTTCGGCTCCTGGCTCAGCTGGTCCAGAGCCTTTGGGTAGTAGAAATTCGGGGCCCCGATACGCGCCTCCGAGGCCACCACGACGTCGGCGATGGGTGCAAAGGCGTGCAGGGTCTCCAGGGTCGCCTTGCCGCATTGCTGAAGAAAGACCAGGTCCAGGTCGCCTGGGGTCTGTCGATCCCAGCGGTCCAGGGTCTGGGCCACGTGGCGAGGGTCGAGCCACTGATCGCTGGGGGTCTCATCCAGGGACATCTCGCCGAGCTTGCCCCCGTGGTTCAGGAACACCACGGCGTAGCGCTGTGCCGGGTGGTGCTCCTCGACCCAGGCCAGCTCCCTTGCGAGGAGGGCCAGGTCTGCGCTCCCCTCCTCGTGGGGAAGGGGGATTCGGGTCTCGCCATTCCCGTCGAAGATGACGCGCTCCATGCCCTCGGGCCCCCGGCGGTCCACGTGCACGGTCACCACGATCTCCGGACTGGAGAGGCCCTGGCTGATCATCGCCAGGATCGGTTCTGCAAGCATCGTCAGGTCGTTGTCGTAGGACATCCAGTAGATCAGGGTGCGGGCAACGGGCTCGGGGGGCGTCGCCAGGGCGGGGGCCTGGAGTAGTGCACAGGCGGAGCAGGCGGTGCACAGGGCTCGAGACGGTGAGAGGCGCAACACGGCCCCAGGCTACGTCACCTCTCGTTGTGCCGCCAGGGTCCGGACGCCCCGGGGAAGAGGAGATGCTATCGAACCAGGGTGCCCGAGCCGCTCATGCCCAACTGGGCGGCATTCAACGTAAAGGAGAACCGGGCAGTGGCGGTGTCCGTCCAGGCCACCTGGGCATCTCCCCGGGTGTCCCAGCCTGCCTGGGACGTGATGTCCGTGCGGCCGGACCACAGGGTGTCCGTGACCTCCTCGTACCCTGGGGCGATGGTCAGGATCAGTTCGGTGCCCATGATCAAACGCAGGACTTCCAGTTCATCGGGGTCGTTGTCGGTGACCGGACAGGTGATGGTGTAGTCCAGCAGGCCGTTGTCTCGGGACATTGTCGCCGTACAGGTGAAGTCGCCCCTTCTTGACTGGCCCTTGAAGGAGGTGCTGGCGACGGCAGTGCTCTCTCCGGTGTACGAGCCGTCTCCGTCCACGAGCTCGTCGCAATCGTTGTCCACGCCGTCCCAGGTCTCCTCGGCTCCAGGGGTTCGGCGGTCATCCAGGTCATCGCAGTCATCGGCCGCCAGGGAGCCATCCCCGTCCCGGTCGTAGGGGCCCGTGTCGTGGGTGTCCGTGGTGGGAGAGTCCCGGGTGTAGTCCCCGGTTTCCCGGGTGGTCGAGGTGTCACCGCCACAGGCGAAGAGAAGTAGCCACATGAGCGCTACCTTAGAGCCAGGGAAGGCGGGTCAGGTCGACGTTTCCGCCGGTGAGCACGATCGCCACACGGTTCAGGCCTTCCAAGGCCTTGAATTCCGGGGAGAGAACCGCCGCGACAGGAACAGCTGAGCTGGGTTCAATGACGATCTTCAGCCGTTCCCAGACATCCCGGGTGGTCTGGACGATCGCCTCCTCTGAGACCGTGTGGATCGCTTCCACACAGTCCCGGATCACCGGCCAGGTCAGCTCGCCCAGGCTTGTCTTGAGGCCGTCTGCGATGGTTCTCGGATCCGTTTGCAGCAAGAGCTGCCCGGCGGCCATGGACCGGTAGGCATCGTCAGCCATCTGGGGTTCCCCGGCAAAGACCCGGACGGCCGGTGCGGCCTCCCGCAGGGCCAGAGCCACCCCGGACAGCAGGCCCCCGCCACCGACCGGCGTGATCACGGCGTCCAACCCAGGCACCTGCTCGAGCAGCTCCAGGGCCACGGTGCCCTGGCCAGCGATGACATGGGGATGGTCATAGGGATGAACCAACACCCCGCCTGTCTCCTCCAACACCGCTGCTGCCGTGGTCTCTCGGGCCATCAAGTTCGGCTCGCAGGTCACGATCCTGGCGCCGTATCCCTCGACGGCTCGACGCTTTACGGGGGGTGCGTCTGCAGGCATGACGATGTGGGCTGGAATGCCTCGGATCCGGGCCGCCAGGGCCAGGGCCTGGGCATGGTTGCCGCTGGAGTGTGTGACGACCCCTCGTCGAGCCTGGTCCTCGTCCAGGGCGGCCACCGCGTTCATCGCACCCCGGAACTTGAACGCACCGACACGCTGGAGGTTCTCGCACTTGAAGAAGAGTTGCCGGCCGGCCCAGGCGTCCCAGGTGCGGCTGGTCAGGACCGGTGTCCTGTGGGCGTGGCCCTGGATCCGGGCCTGGGCAGCGTGAATGTCAGCCAGGGTCGCGGCGTAGGCGGTCACGGCTTCTGGTCCTGGGGAAAGGCGTTTCCCATGCCGTAATTCGCCTTGCCCACTGCCGGGTGTTCGTCGGTCCCGGGGTCCTGGGCTGTATTCGCCAGGAGGGCGCATCGTGCCGCGGTGCATGGAGGTCAAACATCGAGGCCTGTTGAGTCGGCGACAGGTTTTCCTCGATGTCGTTGAAGATCAGGCCATGCCAGCGTGTCACAGCCCGTGCTATCTACAAGGTGTCGCTATTGGAGCCAGTTCCCCATGATCCGCCCTGTACTGCTCTCTGCTCTCCTTCTCATCGGTTGCAACGGCACGGACCCCACCGGTGATTCCGGCACGGACTCGGATTCCACCACCACCACCGAGGATGTTGCGCCGGAAATCGCCATCACGAGTCCAGGAGATGGTGATTCGTTCTCCCTGGCAGAGGAGGTCACCCTGTCCGGCACTGCCTCGGACGAGGACGACGTGGCCACGGAGCTTGCCTACTCCTGGTCCAGCAGCCTGGACGGAGAGCTGGCCGATCTTGCAGGCAGTCCGGACGAGGATGGAAATTTCACGGGGTCGACGACCGCGCTGACAGCCGGGGACCACACCCTCTCCCTCACCGTCTCCGATCCGGTGGGCAACAGCGTCACAGAGAGCGTGACGATCACGGTTGACCCGGCGAATGTGGCGCCTTCCTGTGCCATCACCGCCCCGGTAGATGGCGACAGCGTTGCCGAGGGCGTCGAGGTTGCTTTCTCGGCCACCGTCAGCGACACCGAGGATGCGGCGGACGCCATGAGCGCCAGCCTGGACAGCGACATCGATGGCGTGTTCTGGTCGGGCAACGCCGAGGCTGATGGCACCATTTCCACCAGCATCTCCAGCCTGACCCTGGCCACCCACACCATCACGCTGACGGTCATTGACGGTGCAGGCGCCTCCTGCACGGACAGCGTGGGCTTCATTGTGGGGGGACCCCCTGAGCTGGAAATCCTCGCCCCGGCCGACGGGGAGGAGATCAACGAGAGCGAGTGGTACAGCTTCACTGCAGTGGCGAGCGATGCGGAGACCCCGCTCAATGAGCTCGTCGTCGCATGGTCGAGCGATCTCGATGGGGAGTTCACCAGCTCCACCGCCAACGCGGCGGGCAATGTGTCTCCCAGCTACGGAGGCCTCTCTCCCGGTGCGCACGTCATCACCGCGACGGTCACTGACAACGAAGGGCTGACAGCCACGGACACGGTCACGCTGAACATCAATGGGCTCCCGACGGCGCCCGAGGTGGTGATCGACCCGGACCCGGCCACTGCCGACGAGGACCTTTTCGCGGTGGTCGTCACCGACAGCACGGATCCCGAGGGCGACACGATCACCTACTCCTACGAGTGGTATCGCTACGCCATCCAGGACACCGATGAGACCACCGATGCCTTTCCGGCCAGCAAGACCGGTCGGGGTGTCACCTTTACGGTGCGGGTGGTCCCGAATGATGGCAAGGGCGATGGGACCTATGGCGAGGCGGAACTCACCATCGACAACGGGGCTCCGGTCATCGGGACCATCGCCATTGACCCCGATCCGCCCCAGGCAGAGGACACATTGCTCTGCACCTATGGGGGCTTCTACGACCCGGACGGGGATGGTGACTACTCGTCGCTGGAGTGGTTCATCAATGGAGGTTCGGCAGGTTCGGCGGTGAACCTGCGAGGAGGCTTCGTCAAGGGGGACACCATCGGTTGCACGGCGACGCCCTCGGATGGAATCGATGACGGGGATCCTGTCTCGATCGATGTCGTGGTGGTCAACACGGCACCGGTGGTGGATGAGGTCTCGATCACGCCGGACCCGGCCTACAGCGATGACATTCTCGACTGCGCAACCGTCGGCTACTACGACGCTGATGGAGACGCCGACGTCAGTACCTACGAGTGGTTCATCAATGGCACCTCCGTGGCCACCACCGTCAAGCTGACCTCGGGTTTTGTGAAGGGCGACGAGGTCACCTGTGAAGTCACCCCCGACGACGGTGAAGAGACCGGCACAGTGGTCTCCTCTTCCATCACGATCCAGAACGCCCTGCCGGGGGTTTCGGCAGTCACGATCACGCCGGACCCGGCGCAGACGGCGGATGAGTTGACCTGTTCCTACAGTGGGTTCTCTGACGCGGATGGCGACTCCGACCAGTCGACCTACTCATGGACCGTCAATGGCAACGAGGTGGGAACCAGCTCGTCGCTCTCGGGGGTCTTTGTTCACACCGACACGGTGGTCTGCACGGTCACGCCATCTGATGGAGAGGACGAGGGCACGGCACTCAGCCAGACCCTGGTGGTCAGCAACACGGCACCCACGGTCTCCGGGGTCTCGATCGACCCGAATCCGGCGGATGTGGACTCCACGCTCACCTGTCTGTACACCTTCAGCGACGAGGATGGCGAAGCCGATGCCTCGAGCATCACCTGGCTGGTGGACGGCACCCCCTCGGGTAGCGGCCCGAGCCTGAGCGGGAGTCTAGTCCAAGGCCAGACGGTGGCCTGCAGTGTCACCGCCCATGATGGGACCGATTCGGGCAACAGCGAGTCGGCTTCCGTCACCATTACCAATGGCATCCCGAGTATCGATGTCGTCAGCATTACCCCGGTGCTTCCCACGGTGGGGGACACGCTCACCTGTGCCTACAGTGGTTTCTACGACGCTGATGGCGACGCCGATCTGTCCACCCTGGCCTGGGCCATCAATGGGGTCCCTGTTGTGGACGGCACATCGGCGGACCTGGCCGAGACGTTCTCCAGTGGAGACCTGGTGACCTGTACCGTCACCCCGGACGATGGGACGGACCAGGGAGAATCGGTGAGTCTCACCGTCGTGATCGATGACCAGGCGCCAACCATCGCCGACGCCAGCCTGACGCCTGACCCTGCGACCAGCAACGAGACCTTGACGTGCATTCCAGGCACCACCACGGATCCTGATGGCACCACGGACTTCACCTACAGCTACGCCTGGGAGGTCAATGGCGTGACCACTTCGGACAGTGAGGAGACCCTGGCGGGCGTCTTCGGGGAAGGGGACAACGTCAACTGCAACGTGACCCCGAACGACGGTCAGCAGGACGGAAACACCGTGGGCAGCCAGGTGGTGACCATCATCAATGGGACCCCCGAGGTGACCAGTGCCTCGCTCTCCCCGGAGGACCCGGGCGTGGAGGACACGGTGACCGTCACGGCGACCACCTTGGACCCCGACGGGGATTCGCTGGCTCTCACCTACACCTGGTACCTGGACGGTGAAGCCGGCCCGGAGGAGTGGTCTTCCAGCGCCAGCCTGGACCTGACCGGGTACGCCACCAAGGGCATGGAGATCTATGCCGAGGTGGTGGCCGACGACGGCAAGGATGAGTCCTCAGCTCTGGTGACGAACACCATCACTGTGGGCAACACCCCGCCGACAGCACCGGAGCTCAGCATCTCTCCCAGCACACCGGGCGAGAGCGTGCACGACTTCCAGTGTGTCATCGACACGGACAGCACCGATGCCGACGGGGACAGTGTGACCTACACCTTCAGCTGGGAGGTCGATGGGGTGCCCTACACCTCGGCATCGACCTCGGACCAGGCCGGTGACACCATCCTTGCTGGCGAGGCCTTTGAGGGCGAGGAATGGATCTGCAGCGTGATCCCCGACGACGGGGAAGAAGACGGCGAGATCGGCGAGGCCTCTGCGGTCATCGGACCGGAGTGTGGCGAGATCAGCTCGGTGGACACCCCGACCAACCACTCCAGCATCGGCTCGACCTATGGACAGTGGTTCACGGACCCACTGCAGACCCTGGGCGAGCAGGTCTGGTACATGAATGGCTACAACGGCAACACCATCGACGAGTACGACTCCCTGGAAGACTTCGAGAATGGGAACAAGGCTGACAACTGGTCGTTGACCTACAACTACGATGGCACGGGTGCGGTCGCCTACAACGGGTACCTGTACTACAACCAGGGAGGCACCCGAAACATGGTCAAGTACGACCTGGATAGCCGGTCCGTCGTGGACACGGTGGAGTTGACCGATGCCGGGTACCGCAACACCTACCACTACCAGTGGGGTGGGTACTCGGACATCGACTTCGCTGTCGATGAAAATGGTCTCTGGGTGCTCTACAGCACCAAGGGCAACACCGGCAGGCTGGTTGCCAGCAAGCTCAGCGAGGACCTGGAGATCGAGGACACCTGGAACACGGCGAGTGAGACCAAGTCCCAAATGGGCAACGCCTTTGTGATCTGCGGCATCGTCTACGCCATCGACTCCTACAGTGGCTCGAGCACGAACATCAACTACGCCTATGACACCTCGGACTCCTCGGACTGGAGTGAGTCGATCAGCTTCACCAACCCGGGCGGGTACAACTCGATGGTCGACTACAACTACCTGGACCAGGAGCTCTGGGCCTGGGACAACAGCCGGCACCTGACCTACGAGATCACCTTCTAGTCGCCACTGAGCACCAGTCAGACCTGACCCTGCGCCCCACTCTCTCCTGGTTCCTTCGGGTATGGACAGAGGAGGGGGCGGCATTCCCCTGGGAAGAAAACACCTTCCCTTTGACCTCGCCCAATTCGGTAGGATTTCCCTCGGCACTTAGTTGAGGGATTCTCGATGTCGCTCTTCGGGCGGGGAAAAAAGAGGAACCTGGTTCAGCAGGCGGTCACCCGTAGCTGGCGGAACGAAGACGAGCGTGTGGCTCTGCTCGAGGCGCTCCGAGATTCGGGACTGGCCCCAGCGGATGCTCTGCCGCTGCTGTGGACCCGAGACCCGGGCTCGCGCCAGGTCGCCCTGGACCTGATCTTCAAGAACCCGGACGGGAAGGTGCTGTTGATGGTGGCGGGGGAGATGCTCGATCAGCCGCCGCACAAGCGCACCTATGTGACGCGGGTGTTCGGCCAGGTACCCGGTCCTGTGATGCGAGAGGTCATCGACGGACTGCTCGCTGATCGCACGACTCAGAAGCAGCGCCTTGGATGGGAGATGGCCCTGGCCCTGGAGGGGGATCTGGGGCGGCACTACCTGACGCTGGCGGTAGAGCGTGCCCCGGCGGGGACCCGGGTGACCGCGCTCCAGAGGTTGTTGCGGGCCTGCCCCCCGGCGGAGATGCTGCCGCTGCTGGTGCAGTGCGCCAAGGACGCTGATCCGCGGCTGAGCACCATCGCCATGGAGGCCTTGACCGGGCTCTATGACCCCGAGGTGGTCGACCTGATGGCCGATCGGTTTGCCCGGGGCGATGCGACCAGCCGGGAGTTGGCCCAGAAGTACCTGGCCCGTGTGGCACGAGAGGACGCAGAAGGTATCCGGGCGCGCATGCTCGACCTGCTCAGCGAAGGCGAGGACGCCACCCGCCGTGGCTGCGTGGAAATTCTGTTGTCGTCGGGAGACGGCCAGGAGGTGATGCAGGAGATCCTGCTGTTCTGCAAGGGACTGGTCGGTTGGTTGCGGGCCCGGGTGCTGGAGACCCTGCTGACTTTTGGGGACCAGGTGTTGCAGCCAGCCATCGCGCTCCTGGAACATCCCGACGAGGAGATCCGAACCGCTGCACTGGTGCTGGCGGAGAATTTCAACGATCCCCGCATCGTGCGCTCGGTGAGCCGGTTGCTCAAGGACGACGACTGGTGGTTGCGTATCAGCGCCTGCGACACCCTGGGGCGAATCGGCAGTGACAAGGCGGTGCCGGCGCTGGTCGAAGCGCTTCAGGACGACAATGCACGCTGGGCGGCCATCGATGCCCTGGCCCGCATTGGCCCGCATTGGCTCGAAGCAGGCTGTGACACCCCTCAGAGGACTCCTCCAGGACAAGCGGCAGGAGGTTCGGCTGGAGGTGGTCAAGGCCTTTTCTCGCTTCTCGGACAAGCGCCTGTTGGACCTGTTGCAGAAGGTCAAATCAAATGATTCATCCAGCGAAGTCCGGACCCGCGCGGCCGAGGTTCTTCGGGACATGGCGGTCCGGCTCAAGGTCCAGGTTGAGGTCACCGAATCCGGCACGAGTGCGGTCACGGCCGGTCAGCTTCGCAATCCCATCGACAAGTTGTTGGCCAAGGTGCGAGAAGAAGGCTGCAGTGACCTGCACATCACGGTGGATGAGCCGCCGATTGTCCGCGACAAGGGAGTCTTGCGGCGCCTGGACATGAAGGCTGTGCCTGCAGCGCAGTGCAAGAAGGCCATTCTTTCGCTCCTTGAGCCCCGGCACAAGGAACAACTCAAGGCCCAGGGTCACGTCGATCTCTGTCACGCCATTCCAGAGGTGGGGCGATATCGGGCGAACGTCTACCGCCAGAGAAAGGGGTTTTGTGCTGCGTTTCGGGTCATTCCGAACCTGCCGCCGACCTTTGCGGACCTTCGGATTCCAGGGCAACTCACACAACTGCTGGAATACCACCAGGGCATCATCTGCGTGTCCGGTCCGGCAGCCAGCGGCAAGAGCACGACACTGGCAGCGATCGTCAACCTGATCAACGAGACCAAGGCCGAGCACATCATCACGCTGGAAGACCCGATCGAGTTCGTGCACCCGGTCAAGACGGCCCTGGTGAACCAGCGCGAGGTGGGCAGCCACACGAAGTCCTTTGCACGGGCCCTGCGTGGGGCCCTGCGAGAGGATCCGGACGTGATCATGGTGGGGGAGATGCGAGATCCCGAGACCGTGCGCATGGCATTGGAGGCGGCAGAGACCGGGCACCTGGTCATCGCCACCCTCCACACCACCAGCGCTGTGAGTACCGTGGAGCGCATCGTGAAGAGCTTTCCGCCCGATGAACAGGCCGCGGTACGCATGGGGCTCTCGGAGTCGCTCAAGTACGTGCTGAGTCAGCAACTCATCCGTCGCAAGGACGGGGAGGGTCGCGTTGCGATCTTCGAGGTCCTCAAGGGGACTTTCAGTGTGGGCAGCCTGATCCGGGACAACAAGTCGTACCAGATCCCCGGAATCATGCAGATCGGTCGAAAGCAAGGCATGCAGACCGTGGACATGGCCCTGATGGATCTCGTCGAATCAGACCTGATCCGGGCTGAGGACGCATGGCTGCGGGCCCAGAAGCCGGAGACCTTTGAGCCCTATTGCGATCCCTACTTTCTCAAGGAGCGAATGGAGTTTGGTTCGGACAATGACGAGAAGGAGAAGGAGCAGGAGAACGAGGACGAGAAGGAGGAGGTGGCCTGATGAGCACTCACCGCATCGATCGATTCTTCAAATTGATGGTCGACCGAGGTGCGAGCGACCTGCACTTTTCCGTGGGGCGTCCACCGCTCTTCCGTCTTTCCGGCCGCATTGAGCCCATCCGCTACCGGATCATCGATCAAGATGACTACAAGGGTTTGATCGAACCCATCACTCCGCCCCATCTCTGGGAGGAGTTCTGCAGGACCGGCGACATGGACTTCGCCTACGAGGTTCCGGGTCTGTCGCGCTTTCGGGTGAACCTTTTTCACCAGGAACGGGGAGCAGGCGCTGTCTTCCGGGTCATCCCGACCAAGATCCTGACAATCGAGCAGTTGTGTTTGCCCCCTTCGGTCCGTCGCATCTGCCAGTTCGAATCCGGACTGGTCCTGGTCACCGGGCCCACAGGCTCGGGAAAGAGCACGACCCTCGCAGCGATCATCAACGAGATGAACGCCAATCGGGCCATGCACTTTGTGACCATCGAGGACCCCATCGAATTCGTTCACCCGAACCAGCAGTCCCTGGTGAGCCAGCGGGAGATCGGGCCCCATGCCAGTGGCTTCACCCCGGCTCTCAAGGCCGCCATGCGGGAGGGTCCGGACTGCATCCTGGTCGGGGAGATGCGGGACCTGGAGACCATCGAGCTCGCACTGAATGCGGCCGAGACCGGTCTGCTCGTCTTTGGAACCCTCCACACGAATTCGGCTGCCAAGACGATGGACCGGGTCATCAATGTGTTCCCCACCGAACGACAGGACAACGTACGCGGCATCCTGTCCGGGGTGATCAAGTGCGTGCTGTCGCAGCAATTGTTGCGACGCAAGGCCGGTGGACGAGTCGCTGCCGTGGAGGTTCTGTTTGCCACCAGTGCCATCTCCTCGCTGATTCGGGAGGGAAAGACCCACCAGATCTCTGGCGCGATCCAGACCGGGTTGTCCAGGGGCATGATCGGCATGGACGCCAGTCTCAAAAGGCTGGTGGAGGAAAATGTGGTCGACTCCAACACAGCTCTGGAGAAGTCCCTGGAAAAGGACGACTTCCGGAAGTGGCTGCGCTCACATGGCGCTGCCGACTACGTGGACGAGGAGTCCGTCCGTCTGCCCGCCGCGGCGGTGGAGGCGTTGGAGGCCGAGTAGCGCTCAGCAGGCCTTTATCGTTGTTCTGGCGGCTCGATACGGTGGACGATGGCTGTCCCGCACTCGGCCACCGGGGGCCCGAAATGCCTTGCCCCCCACTGCACCTGGGTGGGGTCTCGTTCCACGTCGATGATGACCCAGCGGTAGCCGTTTTCCAGTAGCCAGCCGCGCTGGGGAGTGCCCATGGCCTCGCCCATGTGCGTGTTCTTGTAGGAGATGTAACGGAATCCCCCTTTCTTCTTCAGGGCATCGCGGGCCCGTCCACCCTCCAGGCTCCAGGACGTGATGCCTGGATTGGTTGAGGGGCGCTCGTGGAGGAGCTGGAAGACCGAGATCCGGCCGATATCGCCCTCCCAGTAGGAACCGTCTCCGGGCCAGACCAGGACGGCTCCCTCCTCTTCTCTCAGGTCTCGGACACAGGGAGCGTCCGGAAGCTCTGTGGTCGGCAGGGTGAGGCTCAGTCCTCCGAACACCAGGGCATCCAACGCCAGGACAGCGCTGGCAATCCAGGGCCCCATGCGCTGCCGGCTGGCCAGGGCATCGGCGGCCAGGCCAGCACTCACCCCCAGGCCCACGCCTGCGACGGTCAAGAACCGGGTCGGCTGGGTCAGGGGTCGGGCGATCATGTCCAACAGGTCGTTGAAGACCAGGAATGGCAGCGGAACTCCGCTGCAGACGGACCCCAGGGCCAGCACCACCGAACCCAGCCCCAGGATCAACCAGGGCCAGGACTTTCGGCCCGCCAGCACCACAGCGGAGAGTGCCAGCACCAGCCCGGCCAGGCCCAGGTAACCACCGCCGGTGGCCCCTTCGGCTCCAAAGGCATCCAGGGTCCACGTGGCCTGCACGGGGTAGACCATGTTCACCGGGTCCAGGCGAGCCCACGGCTTGTCGATCACCTCGAGCACCCAGGGACCGAGCAGGCGGGTCTCTTCAATGATGCGAGGTGGGTAGTCGGGGCTGGCAACCCGTCCATAGAGCGCGGAGACGCCGGCGATTCCGGCGCAGCCTGTGGCCAGACCGCTGACCAGGTGGGAGAGGACCCGGCGTTCATGACCGCGCCAGAGGGCCCTGACGATCAAGGCCAGGGCCGCTGCTGGCAGCACCGGTGCCAGGTAGGGGTTCTCGAGTGCGGTCAGGGCCATGCAGGCGGCGACAGCCGCCGTGCTGGACCATCGAGGCTGGTCCAGGACCTCCCGCAGGGCGAGAAGCCCCAGCGGCACGAACAGGGCCGCAATGGCCACCACGGAACCCTCTCCCAGCCCAAACCAGGTGTAGCGCATGCCGAGAGGAACCAGCCCGGCGGCCAGGGTGGCTGGAGGCGAGCAGCCCATGCGGCGGGCCAGGAGCGCTGTGGCACCTGCCAGCCCGGCAGCCTGGAAGACCCCGGTCAGGGCGGCGGCCCGGCCGATTCCCACCAGCGGCTCCAGGAGGCTGTAGACCGTTGCACTCACCGGTGAGAGCACGGCCCCATGGACGCCGATCGGGTGGTTGGCGAGATCTGTCCAGCCCCCCCAGGCCGGGCCGTGCCAGCTCTGGCTGAACCACCACATGCCCCACAAGGTGGACATCACGTCGGGGCCCGCACCCGGGATGGTTCCGTGGAGCAAGCTGTTCCGCAATGGCCAACATGCCAGGAGCACGAGAGCAAGCAGGACGGGCCAGGACCGGCGGACTTGGATCAACACAAGAATCGATATCCTATCGGCATCGTTTCATCTGGCGATGCCTTCCCGCTCCTTGCACTGTTTCCAAGGTGATACCGTCCCCTGCATGCGTCTCTTGATCGGAAGACCTCTGGCCCTGGCGGGGCTGTTGTGGGGCTGTGATGGTTCTGTGCCGTCTGGGGAGGCGCCGGTGGTGCCTCCCGGCAATACCCCATCGAACCCCTCGATTGCCCCCCCAGTAGCCCCCCCGGGAGAGCGGCCGTCTGTGGCGCCCCTGGGATCCAGTTCCGCCGAGGACCTTGCGAGTTCCTGGCGCGCCGCACTGGCGGTCAAGATCGGTCCGGCCTCTACCTTGCCGAGTTGCGGGGAGGGGGAACTCCCGGTGCCTGGTGGACCGTTCTTGATGGGCAGCCAGAGCGACCACGCGGGGCGCGATGAGCACCCGGTGCACGTGGTCACGCTCACTGGCTACTGCCTGGATGAACAGGAAGTGACGGCCGCGGCTTTTGCCCGGTGGCTTCGGTCTTCGGGGCGGACAGCGGTTGGCGAGGACCTGCGGAGCATGTCGGCCGATGGCGTTGTGGAGCCCGGCCGGGAGAAACACCCGGCCGAAGGGGTGACCCACCAGGAAGCCCAGGACTTCTGCCTGGCTGCTGGCAAGACTCTGCCCACCGAAGCCCAGTGGGAAAAGGCGGCCAGGGGTGGCTGCGAACTGGGTGATGACCCCCATGCCTGTGACCCGGGGGATCTCCGCCCCTATCCCTGGGGGAGTGGGGTTCCCTCCTGTGATCGTGCGAACCACCAGACGACAGCCGAGGGTTTTCCAAGGCTCTGTGTCTCGGACACGGTCGAAGTGGGCACGGGGGATCGAGGGGTCGGCCCCTATGGCCACCGGCACCTCAGTGGCAACGTCTGGGAAGTGGTGGCGGATTTCTGGCATCCCGGAATCTATGGCCAGGGCGAGCCCCGTGTGGACCCGGCGGGTCCAGGGGGCGGGGAGAACCACGTTCTGAAGGGAGGTGGCTGGAACACCTTTTCCACGAACATGCGGGTGGCCAATCGCTTCCACGATCTCGTGATGGGTTCTGCCACCGGGTTCCGCTGCGCCCGTAGCGAGGTCGCCTCCATTCCTGACGATGTGGCCCCCCTGGAGATGGTGGCGTTGTCGGGAACAGTCCGCCGGGAGCAAGGGGTTCTGTCGGGGCGTGCTCTCTATGTCTCGGCCTTTGACCAGGCTGACACGGATCCTGGAACGGGCATGCTCGCGCCCGGGCGTTCGCCTGTGGCAGAAGTGCGTCTGGTTCCCCAGGGGCAGCTCGCCCAGGCTTTTTCTATTCGGGTTCCCCAGGGGGGGACCTACGTGGTGTCCGCGGCCCTCGACGATGGCTCAGGGGGTGGCAAGGAGGCCTTTATTTCGGCTTCGGGGTCGGGGGGGTTCGGCCAGGCGACACAGAACCCAGTGGCTGCAGAAGGGGGAGTGGGTGACCTGACCATTGTTCTCCTGACCCCCCAGTCCGGGGGGCCTGGAGGCCCTCCGCCGGGAGGTCCGCAGGGCCCGCCCTTGGGGCCACCACCCCAGGGCAAGCCCCCGTCAGGGCCCCGGTGATCCTGTTGCGCAAGGTCCTCTTTGCCCTGGCGCCAGCGTTCTGCCTGCTGCTGGTGGGAGAAGGGGGGGCACGCCTTGGAGGTGCGGAGTGCGAGGCCATTCTTCCTGCCGCCACCGGCTGGGAAACCATGGTGGGCGACACCCGGTACCTCTGGAAGTTGGAGCCGGGACGGCTGTTCGAGAGTCCGGCAGGCAACACGCAGATCAACGCAGTGGGTCTGCGCTCGCCGCACCTGCCCACGGACACGGTGAAGCCGAACCAGGTGACTGTGCTCGTGACCGGGGATTCCAGCGTCTATGGGTGGGGTCAGCCGGACGGTCTGACCTATGCGGAGCAGCTCGAGTCGCTGCTGGGCCGGGCTTTTGTGGGCCACAGCTTCCGGGTCGTGAACCTGGGGGTGCCTGGCTACTCCACGGAGCAGACCTTGCGGCTCCTGGACGACCTGGGGTGGTCCTATTCCCCCGACCTGGTGGTCGTGCACAACGTCTTCTCGGATTGCAACATAGATGCTTTCCAAGACCGCATGGCACTGAATTTGGCTGATCCGGTCGGCACTGGGATGCGTCGCCTGCTTCACCGCTCGGCGCTGTATTGTGCGTTGTACACGCCCTGGGCGCGGCACGTGGCGACCGTGAATCAGCAGCCCAATCGTGTGTTGATGCCGGGGATTCCGACCGGAGCCAACCAGGCAGCGGCCCTGGAGAAGATCGACCGGGTCATCGACCTCTCTCGGGTTCCCCTGGACGACTACCTGGACAACCTGACTCGGATGTTGGAGGAGGCCCACGACCGGGAGGCGCAGATGCTGGTGGCACCTCTCGCCCAGGAATGGGATGTGGGGGTGTGGAACGTGCCGATGCCCAGGCCCACCGAGGGCCAGGTGTTGCCATGGACCCCCTACCGGGAGGCCCAGCGAGATTGGGCCGAGGAGCACGGGGTGGAGCAGGTGTCCATGGCCGAGGCCTTTCGGACCGCCCCGGGAGACAAGGCCCGCCTCTTCACGGACAACATGCATCCCAGTGTCACCGGTGCGGCGGTGATGGCCCAGGCCATCGTGGCCCGTCTCCGGGAGCAGCCGGGTCTGCTCGGCCTGTCGGAGCGGTCGGTCAAGCGGAACTATCGACCTCCTCCACTGCCCCTGGGCAACGGGATGGAGGGCGCGGGTGCACCCGGTCAACGCCCGCCGGGAAGCCCTCCGGCACCGCCGGGAAGCCCTCCGGCACCGCCGGGTGGACCGGCGCCTGGCGGGCACTGACCCATGACTCGGGCCATGTGGATGAGGCGCCTCGGGATCTGGCTGTGCTTTGCCGTCCTGTTGACCGCACCCGTTTCTTTTCAGCCAGCCAGCCTCCTGCTCGGGGACCCGGCCATCGACGTCTGGAACCATGCCTGGGGCTACTGGTTCGTGGCCGACAGCCTGGCCCAGGCAAGGCTGCCCTTTGAGACCCCGCTTGTTGGAGGGCCCGAGGGTGGGGTGCTGTACTTCATCGACACGCCGGGCGCCCTGGTCATGCTGCCGGTCACCTGGCTCTTCGGGCCGGCGGTCGCCTACAACCTCGCCCTGATCGGGCGCATCGCCCTGGCCGGACTTGCGGCGCAGATGCTCGCCGAAGAGTTGGTGGGGGAGCAAGGCCTTCATGGCTGGTTGGCGGGCGTGGCCTACGCCAGCACCCCCTTCCTCTTGTGTGAGCTCGCCAATGGCATCTCCGAGGTCTGTGCCACACAGTGGCTGGCGCTGACCCTCTGGGCAGCGGCACGTGCCCTTCGCACCGGACAGACCCGGGACTGGGTGTTGCTGGGACTGCTCCAGGGGATCACGTCGGTCACCACCTTCTACTACGGGCTCACCTCGGCCCTGGTGCTGGTCCTGCTGGTGGGAAGCTGGTGGGTTGCCCGGGCCGTGCGGGAAGGATCCATACCCCTCCGCCCCCTCTGGCAGGGAACCCTGGCTGCGGCGGTGGGGCTGGTGCTGGTGGTGCCTCACTGGCTGGTCTTCCGGGCGTCGTTGAGCAGCGGGCGGGCACTCATTCGCCGCAGCCTGGAACTCAATGCGCGACTGGTGGAACACAACGCTGTGGACCCACGGGTCTATGTGACGCCGGGGGACTTCCAGTCGGTGGACCTGATGGCGATCTACGGCGAGCCCTTCGTGCACACCGGGTACCTGCGCTGGACCGTCATCGCCCTGGCGGTCATCGCCGCCTGGAGGAGCCCCCGTCTGCGGGCATGGCTGGCGCTGGGCGTGGCATCCCTGGTCCTGGGGCTGGGCCCATTTTTGTGGTGGGGGGGAGAGTGGTTCGAGGTCGGAGGCCGGGTTCTATCCCTGCCTTTTGACTGGCTGCGTCGGCTCTTGCCCCAGGTGGCCATCACCCATCCTCTCCGGCTGAGCCTGGCGGCCCAGGCGTTGTTTGCGGCGCTGGCAGGGGCTGGTGCGGCGGCCCTGGTCACGCGGGTTGGGGAGGGCCGATCCCGACAGGCGCTGGGGGTGGCCTTCGGTCTGCTGATCGTGGGGGAGGGGCTCTTCGGTTCGGCGGCTCAGTGGCCTCTTCCTGGCTCCGATGCCACCATTCCGGAGGTCTACGCCACGGCCCCGGAGGGTATGGTGCTCGACTTGCCGGCCGAGGTGGGGACGGGCATGGAGACAAGCCGCTACTTCTGGTACCAGACCGCGCACGGGCGTCCGATTCCCTACACACCGGACGTGCGCATGGGGAGCGCACGGGACCCCCTCGTGTTCCGGTCTTTTTCCCGACCTGCCACCGATCCCAGTTCTCCTGTCCAGGAGGTGCCGACCGTGCCCTCATCCGAAGTGTTGTCACACTTGAAGACCACCTATGGACTGGTGGTGGTGCACCCGGATCTCGAAGCTCGCGCCGGTCTTCACCCGACCTATGAGAGCGTGCTCACCGGTCCCCTGGGAACCCCGGAGGTCTCCGAAGGCCTGGTCGTGTTCCGACCGGGGGAACCCTGAGTTTCAGGGCGGCGGTGGCCGGCGGGGTTCGGATCTCGCCGGGTCGACGTAGCCCAGGGATTCCAGTTTCCCCCGCGTGTCTTCAGAAATAGGACGAGACTGTTCCGGTGCAGCCGACTGGTGCGCTCTCAGGCTATCAATCTGTTCGTTGTAGGCAGCCCTGGCGTCGAGGAGATCCGGCGGTGTCTCGCCGGTCCCGTTCGCCTCGAGGGGGTCCTCTTCCAGGTTGTAGACCAGGGTGGCCTCGGTCTGCCAGATGACCTTGTGAGTGACTGTTCGGATGGAGAACTGGGGCTGAGGCATCCAGGGATCCGTGAGCGCGAAGTGGCGTTCGGCTCCTTCTCCCTCTCCCTGGAGGAGCGGGGCCCGGCTGACCCCTTGCATGCGGGCATCCGCAGGCAGGCCAGCCAGGGTGGTCACCGTGGGCACCAGGTCCACCAGGGAGACAGGCTCGGAGACCACCAGGCCTTTGGGGACGCCCGGTCCACGGATCAGCAGGGGCACCCGCAGGACTCCCTCCCACAGGGCAGCGCGGTGGTTGAAGAAGTAGTCGTGTTCAAAGGACTCGCCGTGGTCGCTGGTCACCACCACCACAGCCTGGTCGCCGGCGGCTGCCAGAACCGGTGCGATCAGGGCGTCAAGTTCGCTCAATTCCCCGTCGTAGAGCGCCTCGATGTGGGCGAGATCCCTGGCCGGCATCGAACGGCCACCCCGTCCTCCCTGGATGCCCAGGTCCGCCAGAGAGCCGGTCACGGTTCCGGTGTAGTCCGGGTCGTACCGGGTGTCCCAGGGTGGGCTGGGGGTGTAGGGGGTATGGGCGTCGAAGTAGTGGACAAAGGCGAAGTAGGGGGCGGTCTGTTGCCGGATCCAGTCGACTGCAGCAGCAGTGACCTCGGAGCCGGGCCGGGTGTCGGCTCTCTGGAAGTCGAAGTGGTCGTCGTAGTGATCGAATCCTCGGGCAAGCCCGCACATCTGGTCCTGGAGGGTAATTCCGCCGATGAAGGCCCCTGTGGACAGGCCGGCGTGGCTGGCCAGCTCGGCAAGGGTGGGGCCCTGGTACAGGCTGCCCCCGTTGCCGGGAATGTTGCCGTGTACCTCGGGCAGGACCCCGCTGAGCATGGACCAGTGGCTGAGACAGGTTTCGGGGAACTGGGTCAGGGCGGTCTGAAAGCGAACCCCCTGGGCGGCGAATGCATCCAGGGTCGGTGTCTGGGCGCGGCCGCCGTAGACCCCCAGGTGATCTGCCCTCACCGTGTCCAGGCTGATGACGACGATGGATCGTGTCGTCCCGCTGGCCGGGGTCAACTGGAAGTTCGGTTCGGCCTTGAAGGCCTGCACCGGTTGCGGGCCGGGGCCTCCCTGGGGTGGTGGACCGGGGGGGCCTGCTCCCGGTGGAGGGTGGCCTGCTCCCGGTGGAGGGAGGGCCTGGGCCGGGGAGGGGACAGGGGTGGCCGGGGTCTCCATTCCATCGCCACAGGCGGCCACCAGGGCCCAGAGAACGATCACTTCTTCACCGCGAGACGGGCGTAGTAAACCTCGTTCTTGCCACGGATGCCCTGGTTCCAGACCACGTGGAAGGCGCCGTCCGTGGTGACATCGATGGAGGCAAGGCCGGGCTTGCCCCAGTCGATCTCGGCGATCTTGCGAGGTGTGGACCAGCCGTCACCGGTGTCGAGGCTGTAGACCATCTCCGCGTCAGCGCCGCTGTCCCAGCCCCAGATCAGGCAGCGAACACCCTCGTTGTTGACGGCGATCTCGGGGTCGAAGTGAAAACCGCCGAAGCCCCTGGAGGGTTCCTCGGTGGGACCCCAGGCTCCGGGCCGGCCCGAGCGAACATAGATGTGAACGGGCTTGCCGGCTTCCTTGTGAAACCAGGCGATGTGGTCGGTGCCGTCTGGTCCGAAGGCGAAGTGGGGTCGCTCACCGGGCTTGGAGGAGGCGGTCAGGTCTTCCAGGGGTCCAAAGACACCGTCCCGTCCCTCGGCCACATAGAGGGTGGTCGCCGAGCCTCCATGGCCCACATCGAAGCCGACCAGGACGGATCCGTCGGGTCGTCGCTCCACGTTGGTGTGCCAGGCATCGTCGCTCCCGTCTGTCCAGGCCTGGGGCTCGCTCCAGGTGCCCTGGGCATACCAGGACCACCAGGCCCGGAAGTGGTGCTTCTCGGAGAGTGGCTTTCCGATCCAGACATAGGCGAGCTGGTCGCCCTTGGCATGGGCCACATGACCGCTTCCGATCTCACCCCCGCCCCCCCCGGTGAGAGGTTCTGGCTCGCTCCATGCGCCATCCTGCCAGAGGGTCAGGTACCCCCGGCTGCTGAAGTCAGCCAGGGCATGGTCGAACACCAGGACCACTGATCCGTCGTCACGCGCCACGAGATCCGGCCCCCAGTTTCGATCTTTGTGGAACCCCACGTGGACCGGATCAGTCCAATCCTGACCACCGGTGGAGGTGCGGTGTCGGATCAGGTCTCCTTGCTCGCTGCGCTCGTAGAACACCGCGTGCAGCAGGTCCCCGGGGCCGACGGCGATCTGAGGCCGGTAGCCGCCACCAGGAGGAGCCGAAATCTGGACAGCGTCGCCAAAGTCCCCCAGGCCCTGGATCTGGGGTCCCGCTGGAGCGGGCCAGTCGTGGAAGTGGGGAAATCCGGATGGATCCTGCATGGCCGCGCCGGAACCGCCGGGGCCGCCAGGAGGGCCGAGTTTACCTCCGGGAGGTCCGAGGCCTTGGGGTGGCGGGTGGGGTCCCTTTGGTGCCGGCGAACCAGGGGGCGGGCCGCTGGAGGGGCCCGGACGGGCTCCAGTGGCCTGGGGAGCAGTCGCAGGTTCGCTGGGTTGGGTGGGCTCGTCACCGCCACAGGCGAGAATTAGCAGGAGCGTCGTCATGGTCTCGGGCCCGGGGGGGATGCAACTCTCCGGGCGGCAGGCGTTATCCTGGCATCTGCGGAGGCCGTTGAACGTCCGCCGTACTTTCTGATGACGCTCTTCGCCCTGTGGTTTCCGCTGTCCTCCCCCACACCGGCTCTGGCCGGGGAGGGGATCGATGTGCCTGCAGGCACCTATCGGCAGGGGAGCGAAGGGACGCCAGACGAGGCTCCTCGGGACGTCACCCTGACGGCCTACCGCATCGACCGCACCGAGGTGACCATTGCCGACTTTGAGCGGTTTATGGCCCAGGCGGCCTCGGAGCGCCAGGTCTGGTCGGAACAGGGCTGGGAATGGCACCAGGCCTGGCCCCAGGGGGCGGGGCCCGAGATCCGTGCAGCGGGCAGGAGCCCGGAGCACCCGGTGGTGGCGGTGACCTGGTACGAGGCGGATGCCTTCTGTCGCTGGGCGGGAGGCAGCCTGCCCACCGAGGCCCAGTGGGAGCATGCTGCCTGTGGGGATGGGGGTCAGCGGTATCCCTGGGGCGACAACGAGGCCGTGGAGGTCCCCTGGTACAGCGGCGGAAAGTTTGGCCACATCCAGGGGGTGCACACGGTGCCATCCGACCAGCAGGATCCGGCCATGGCCTCGCCTCTCGGGGCCCTGCACATGGCGGGAAATGTCTGGGAGTGGACCCAGGACTACTACCACCGGGAGGGCTACTCGCCGCTGGGTGAGCCGGCCACCGATCCGGTGGGCCCGGACAGCGGGACCTGGCGGGTCCTCCGCGGGGGTTCTTTCATGAATCTCCCCAGCTATTGCACCTGCACCCACCGGGAACCGGCCACGCCGGACCGGGTCGCTCTCACCACGGGATTCCGTTGCGCCTACCCCTCTCGGTGATCGGGCTGGTCCTGGTGGCCTGTGGGGATTCCGCGGAAACCCCACAGGTGGTGCCGCCGGTGCCGTCACCCGGCTCTCCGGCAGTGACCCCGCGCCAGCAGGCGAGTTCACCGCCCACGCGGCCCGCCAGGCCCGCTGGGGTCCAGGTCGAGGGAGAACGCGATGGCATGGTCAATGTCGGGGCTGGGCTGATCAACTTTGGGCCTCGCCCCGTGGAGCCGGTGGGGGCCCTGTCTTTCCCACCGGTCGCAGGAGGCCCGGGTGCTCCGCCTGCTCCCCCTCCAGGCGGTGTGATGGGTCCCCCGGGCCCTCCTCCGGGCTCGGCGCCAGACATGGGAATGGGGCCTGGTGCACACGGTGCTGGAGGAGCAGCCAGGGCGGCTGGCGGACCCCCGCCGGTGACGCCCGAGAAGGCCGCAGAGAAGGCTCTCGCGGGGGCGGTTCCCACGCTTTTTACCAGCCAGGGGGGACAGCAGTTCGACACCCGCGTGGTGCGCGTTGCCTCCTTCTGGATCGACCGTACCGAGGTCACTCGCACGGCTTACCAGGGGTTTCTCGAGGCGACGGGCTACCGACCCCCCTTCGTGTCCGAGGCCTGGGCCGACGACGGTTGGAACTGGCGAGGCACCGACTTTCCCGAAGGCACCGGGGATCATCCGGTGGTCCTGGCCAACTGGTACGACGCCCAGGCCTTCTGCGACTGGGCGGGCAAGCGCTTGCCGACCGAGGCCGAGTGGCAGTTGGCAGCCCTGGGGAGCCTGGTGGAGGACCGGACCTTCCCCTGGGGCGATGACTATGACGGTCAACGCTTCAATCACGGCCAGATGATGGAGCCGAATTTCGACGACTCCGATGGCTACCTGACCACCTCGCCGGTGGGGGCCTACCCGCTGGGGAGAGGACCTTCAGGACTCGATGATGCCTTTGGCAATGCCTGGGAGTTCACCGCGGACTGGCGGGTCGACAGCTGGGACCTGATGACCTTTCGGGAGACCAGCGAGGGGATCGTGGAGGTTCGAAGCCAGGCCCCGGGGCTCTACGTCGCCGTTCGTGGGGGCGCGTACTTCTTTGACCTGCGCCCGAATCCTGCGGGGGAACGCAACCACTTCCTCCCAGAGCTTCGTCGCAAGTCCTCCGGTTTCCGGTGTGCCCGTTGAGCGGGAGGGGGCTGTGGGGTCGCCTGGCCCTGGTGTTGGGAGGACTGGTGCTGGGCGCCGGGCTGGCGGAGTGCCTGGCCCGGATCGTGGCGCCTTCCGCCAGCGCAGACCTGCTCTTCAACGCGCCGGATGCCTCGCCGAAGGGGCTCTATGTGATGGACCGCGAGGTGCTTCTGGTGCCAGCGGCCGGGTTCACGGCCGAGGTCCAGTCCCTGGGGTACCGGGTGCCCTTGCGCATCAACAGCCTGGGACTTCGAGGCCCGGAGCCCACCCCGGGAGGTTGGCTGGCGGTGGGAGATTCCTTCACGCTCTCGGTCCAGGTCACCGAGGAGGAGACCTTTGCCCAGCGTTTCGCCCAGGTCCGCGAGGAGGCGGTACACAATGCCGGGGTGGATGGCTATTCCACCTGGCAGGCCCTCCGACGCTATCGGCAGCTGGACGACGCTCTTGGGGTTGAGAAGGTTCTCCTGACCTTCTTTCTTGGCAATGACTTCCAGGACAATGATCGCTTTCCACACGTACTTCGGCAGTCGACGCAGTTGGTGCATGGAGCGCCAATTCCGCGACAGCACCTGCCCTGGATCCAGGCTTTTTTCTTGCGACATTCCTACCTGGCCGCACACTGGCGGATCTGGAACCGGAAAAGAGGGCTGCAGAGCGGGAAGGACCCTCAACGCCAGGCATGGTTGGACGAGCTTTCCATTTTCTCGAACCAGGGCAAGGGAAGACTTGCGCAACTCAAGCCCGGCACGGAGAGAGCCCTGACCGAGTTCCGGGAAGAGACCCGGCAGCGGGGGGACCACCTCCTGGTCGCCGTCGCCCCTCCCGCCTTCCAGGTCGACCCTGCGCGGATGGAGGCGACCTTTCGTGTGGTGGGGCTTGACCCCGCCGAGGCAGACCTGGACGCGCCCCTCCGTGCGGTTCAGGGCATTCTCCGTCGTCTGGGCCTTGCCGGCTGTGACCTCGTCTCCCCTTTGAGGGATGCTGCCGAGTCTGGTGAGCACCTGTACTTCACCTTTGACGGGCACTGGACCCCGGCGGGCCACGCCGTGGTGGCTCAGACGCTACGGGATTGCGCGGAGGCGGGATCATGATCGGGGCTGTGGTTCTGTTTCTGGGGCTCGGTTGCAGTGAGGAACCGGCGTCGATCGCTCCGACGGTGGGCCCACCGTCGGCGAATCCTCCGTCGGGGAACTCCCAGGCTGCCGACCCCGCTCCGAAGGCCAGGCAGGGACCCCCACCTCCCGGGGGCGGGGTGGATTTCGAGGACCGGGATCAGGGCCAGCAGCACCCCCCGCTACCGGCGGACAACCCGATCTGGGACTGGGACGCCGGGGGATTTGTGCCTGACTTTGGTTGGTACGGGGAAAACTCCTGGGCGGATGTGCGCATGCGGGTTGCGGGCCACCTGGCGGTCGCTGCTCGGGACAAGTCGCGGGTGCTCGCCGAAGAGGGCGACCTGGCCGGGGCTGCCGCAGTCCAGGCCGATATGGCAGCGACTCTGTCTGGCCTCGACGTGTCCGGCAGCCAGGTGGCCGTCCAGATCCAGCAGGTCCTGGTGGGGGCAGCCAGCAGGGATGCGGACTTGTTGCAGGCCCTGGCCCAGGGGAAGCCCCCGTCGGCGTCAGGGGAGGGGCTGGCCTCCCTGCGGGCCCAGTACCTGGCTGTGGCCCTGCGGTTCGATGCAGGCGTGCCTTCTGCAGACCTCGTGGAGGAGGTCGACCGCCTGCTCGGTGAGTTGGGTGGGCTCGTCCGTCCCCGCCAGGACCTGGACCTGTTGGGATTCGAGGACTTCAATTCGCGGCACCAGTTGCGTGTGCGCCTGTTCGAGGCGGCGTTTGATGCCGCGGACCCACTGGGGTTGGACGAGCGTTGGGGCTACTGGGAAGGCGTGGAGATTCATCGCCAGGTGGCGGTGCTCGACCAGTCCCTGCTGGGACTGCGGGAGGGCCCCAGCCCGGCGCTGGTGGGGCTTCCTGCAACCAGGTGGCCCTCGCGGCTGGCGGAACAGGAACGGGGCCAGGACCAGGCGCCTCATTTTACCGCCGAGGGGCTTGGCTGGCTCCCCACGGGGGACAGTCTGATCGACGTGGGGGCGGAGCCTGGCCCCAAGGCCATTGGCACCCTGGAGAAACTGGGCCTGGAGGATCCGGAACACCGTGCCCTGCTGGAGGAGCAGGCCGAGGAGCTGAACGCGGCCCTGGCTCGTGATCCCTCCGAGATTCGAACCCTGGTCAACGAAATCGTCGCCTACTTCGAGGCCATGGGCCACGGCAGTCGCTACTACAACATCAAGCAGGTGCGAAACGAAGCCGTTCGTCAACTGGCCCGCGCCGGGCAACCGGCCCTGGCGCTGGAGATCATGGGGGACATGCGGCCCCTGCACAACCAGGACTGGGCCTGTCCAAACCGGGAGGGGATTCTCCTGGCCCTGGAGGGCCGGCTTCTCGCCGAGGCGGGACAGCCTGCAGCGGCGCTCTCTACCCTCGAGGCCTCCCTGGTGGCGGGTCGGGCGTTCCTGGCTGACGTGGCTGCTGCGGAAGTCGCCGGGCCTCACGGCGGTCCGGGTCGGACACCGCCGATGATGGGCGGGCCGGGCCGTCCGGGACCACCGGTCGGGGACCGCCCGGGGGGCCCTCAGAGGCATGAACGGCAAGAGCGACCCGGAGGCCCGCCGGACCAGTCTCCCTCTCCTCGCCCCCGCTAGTCTGCCAGGTCGTACAGAGTGTAGTTCCCGCAGTCCTCGGGCTCGGAGGCGAACTGAGTCGAGAGCCAGCGGGAGCCTGGTCCGTCCGCGGCGGCGTCCACCAGGACCCAGCGGTAGCCCAGCCGAACCAGGGCTGTCCGGTCCAGTTCTGCCGGCAACGGACGCGCCCGGAAGCCGGCGTTTCGCAGGCTCGGAGACACGGACTTATCGTGAAGCAACCATGATGCAATGCCGCGATGTGGCCCTGGTAGGCCGTGTGCGACCTGGAGGAGTTGGGCCTGGCTGGGCTCCTCGTCCAGGGCGTCCCAGGGCCACACCAGCAGTCCTGGGGGAGGGGTGTTCCCGGTCTCGGTTGCCTCCAGGTGGGTGGTGCAGGGCACCTGGGGCAGGGGTGTGATCGGGGGCGTCAGGGACAGGGCGCCGACGGCGGCGCTTTCCAGGACCAGGAGGGTCAGCAAGGTGGGTCCGAGGGCTTTGGGTTTGTCCAGACGCTGCCGGATCGCGGTCATGCCCAGGCCTGCACACACGCCGAGACCGATGACTGCGAGGACCAGGAACCGGGTCGGTTGGGTCAGGGGGCGAGCCACGGTCTCCATGACCGCGTTGAGCAACAGGAAAGGGGTCACCAGGTTGCCGAACAGGGAGCCGATGGAGAGTGCGAGGCCGAGGAGCGCCAGGCCCCAGTAGGGGGCGGAGGCCCGACGGTTCAGGGCGCCGCCGATGATGGCCATGGCCCAGACCCCCAGGCCCAGTGTGAGGCCCCCTCCGGCGGAGACCCCATCGGTGGCTGTGGTGGTCCACTGGACGGGGGCCGGAAACAGCCACTCCCCGGGGGTGGCTCTGGCCCAGGGGAGGTCCACCACCGACCAGTTCTGTCCCAGCCAGCCGACCACCTGGCCAGCGACCTCTCGGGGGTAATCGGGGCTGGCGCTCCGCCCGAAGACCAGGGCCACGCCCAACACGCCGAGGCTCCCCAGGACCAGCATTCCGCTGAGACGGAACCAGCGCTGGCGCACCACCTTGTCTCCCTTCTGTCGCCAGAGGGAATGCAGCCAGGCCAACATGGCAAGACCGGGCAGGACCGGGGCCAGGTACGGGTTCTCCAGTGCGGCCCAGGCCATGCAGGCTGCCCCTGCCACGGCTGCATGGCGTGGTTTCTTGCCGTACAGGGTCAGCAGGATTGCACCCATGCCGAGGGGGACCGGCAAGGCGGTCACAGCCACGATCGAACCTTCGCCAAGGCCGAAGACCAGGTATCTCCCCACGAAGACGCTGACGGCCGCCGTGGCGCGACCCCAGGCATCGGCCCCCGCCAGGCCGGCCAGCCAGCCCACCGCTGCCGCGAGGGCAGCGAGCTGTAGCACCGCCGTCAGGCTCGCCGCCAGGGCGGGGCCCACCAGGGGCTCGGTCAGGGCCCAGAGGATGGCGCTGCTGGGGGACAGCACGGCTCCAAAGGCGCCGTGAGGGTGATTCACCAGGCCTGTCCAGCCTCCGAAAATCCATTCCTGCTGGAACCACCACATGCCCCAGAAGGTGGAGATCACGTCTGGCCCCCCCCCAGCCAGGCTGCCTTCGACACAGGCCTGTCGAAGGGGCCAGGCCGCAAGCAGAAGCAGCAAAAGGCCCAAGGCTGCGGCCCTGGGCAGGGACCGCTTGCGGGGCTGGCTCACTCGGTGGCCTGGGCCGCCCTGGCCTCCGCCATGTCGGCTTCTTCCTGGTGGTAGACCTCCAGGTTGCGGGCGATGAGCGTGTCGGGATCGTGTCCCCGCGCGGCAAGCATGCCCCGGATGATGCCGTCCATGATTTCGAACTTCTCGTCCAGGAAAGCGGTCACTCGGTCCGGGGGGTAGGTCGTGTGGAAGTCAAACAGGATGTCCAGGGAGTGCTGGAATCCGATCAGGCAGATGGGCTGGTAGCCCTGGTGAGACCGGCGAGCTCCCCAGCCGGGGTCAAGGCCCTGTTCGCGGAGCACCTGGCGCTCCTCGGGCTTGCCGATGCCCAGGTCCAGCAGGGGTGCGTTGTACCGGACCCCGTAGCGAGCGTAGAACTCGGTGTTCTTGTCGCGGGTGACAGGCATCGACATCACGGCGTATTCCCCACCCACGCTGGAGCAGATGAAGGTGTTCGTGATGTTGCGCTCCAGGTTGTAGAGGATGGTGTGGGTGGCCATGGATTCCTGGCAGCCCAGGCAGGCCACCCAGTGCCCCCGGTACTTGAGGGCTTCCATCAGGAAGCGACGAGCCCCGATCTGGTTCCAGACATCGGTCAGGTCGATCAGGTGGTGCTCGACCCGCATTCCCAGGATGCGTTGGAGGTCCGGGGTGTGGCGCCGGGACCACTCATTGAACAGGGTTCCGTAGTCGTGCTTGTAGGTCAGAAGGTGAATGCCGCCCTGGGTGTGGCCTCCCACGATCAAGGGCACTGCACAGGAGTCCAGGCCCCCGGAATACAGCACCGAGAAGTCTCGGACGCAGGCATACTCGGCGGCGGTCATCGGCACAGCGGAAGTCTACTCCAGGCCGCGATCCCTGCCGTGGCGGGGTCCTTGTGGTGGCAGGGTGGCGACACCCGTCCGTCAGTTTACCGGGGGTGCGGGGTTCAGACCTCGACCACCAGCGAGTGGGTGGCCAGCCGGGCCTTCAGGGCCTGCACCTGTGGCAGCACCTCATCGTGGGTCAGGGAACGTTCAGGGTGGTTGAATTCCAGCTCCACTGTCACCCGTTTCTGTCCCTCGGGGACACCGCTTCCTTCGTAGACGTCTCGGACCCCACTCCGGGTCAACCAGGTCAGTTTCGCCCCGTTCACCGCCGCCAGCAGTTCGCTTGACCACAGGCGGGAAGGAGCCAACACATTCACGTGGTACTCCACCGAGGGGAAGCGCGGGGGAGGTGTGAAGCGGCGGTCCGAGGGGGCCTGCTTCAGCAGAGCTTCGAGGTCCAGGTGGAAGGTTGCCGGAGCCTCTTGCAGATCGGTTGCGGCGACCAGCGCCGGGTGGAGTTCACCCGCGATGCCCACCAGCCTGTTGTCCGCCTGGACACCGACCACTCGGCCCGGGTGGAAGCAGTGCAGCTGAAACCAGGATGGGGCCCCCTCGGCGGGTACCAGGGTCGCCGTGACGCCGAGTGCAGAAAGGGCGCCGAGCAGCGCATCCCGCGCCTCGTAGAACCGGGCCGGGGCCCTCGCGTTGTCCGACCCGCTGATCGCGCCGGCCAGGTGCGCCCGCTCCTCGACCGTCTGCCCCTCGCGAAAGAAGAGGCGACCGACCTCGAATATTCGCACCGAATCCAGGCTCTTTCGGTTGAGTACAACAGCCTTGACCAGGTCCGGAAGTGCGGAGGATCTAAAGTGAAACAAATTTGATGCAATAGGGTTACGGAGGGACACAAGAGCCTTCGTGTCCAGGCCGAACGCCGCCACTTCCTCGTCGCCAAACCAGGCCCCAAGGCACACCTCGTCCAGTCCGGCGCCGGTGAGGGCACGGCGCAGGGAAGAGGCCTGGGCAAAGAGAGGGTTCTGTCGAGGGCCGACCACGGGTGCCAGGGGCACGGCGCCCTTGACCTGGTCATAGCCATGAAGCCGTCCCACCTCTTCGTTCAGGTCCTCCTGGATGACCAGGTCGGGCCGGTGCTCTGGCAGGACCAGGCCCCAGGTCTCGCCCTGGTCCTCGATGGTGATGCCGAGGGTGGTGAAGCGACGGGTCAGGGTGGCATCGTCCACGTCGATGGACATCCGGGTGCGAGCCTCGGAGGGGCTGAAGTCGAGGCGCTTGGGCGGTGGTTCCCGTACCTGGACGTCGGCGCAGCGGCCCAGGGTCACCTGGGAGCCCCCGACCTGTTCCAACAGGTGGGCGAGGCGAGCCATGGCGGGCAGGACATTGCAGGTCGGCAAGCCCTTCTCAAAGCGGAGAGACGCCTCGGTCCGCAGGGACAGGCGGCGTGAACAGCGCCGGACACAACTCATGTCAAAGGTGGCCGACTCGATGAGCAGATCCTGGGAGTTGGCGGTGATCTCCGAGTTCAGATCCCCCATCACGCCGGCCAGGGCGATTCCCTTCTGGCCATCGGTCACCAGCAGGCACTCGTCGGTCAGCGTGCGCTCGACGCCGTCCAGGGTGGTGATCGTCTCTCCTTCCTCGGCCATGCGCAAGCCGATCACGCCGGTCTGCAGGGTCTGGCGATCAAAGGTGTGCAGGGGCTGTCCGAACTCCATCATCGCCAGGTTTGCCGCGTCCACGACGTTGTTGATCGGGCGCATGCCGAGCTTGCGCACGGCGTTCTGCAACCACTGGGGCGACGTCGCCAGGGCGATGCCAGACACTTCCAGGGCGGCATAGCGATGCACGCGGTCCGTTGCGGTGATCTCGACCCTCAGGACGTCAGAGGGCATCGGGGCAAAGTTGGAATCGACTTGCTCGGGCAGCCGAAGGGGACTTTCAAAGATGGCGGCCAGGTCTCGGGCCATGCCCACCAGGGAGAAGAGGTCCGGCCGATTCGGTTCCAGGTCGAAGACAAGGATCGCGTCGTCGAGCTCCAGGGTGTCGTAGACGTCGGCGTCGCCAGGGACATCTGGTGCAAAGGCAAAGGGACGGGAAGCGTCGTCCCCGATGCCCAGGGTCGCCTCGCTCAACACCATGCCCTCACTGGGGAAGGGGCCCAGGGGACGGGGCTCCACCACAGAGCCATTCGGTGCCGTTCCCCCGGCGGGGACGACCGCGTAACGGCCGTTGACCTGGAAGCCATGGCGCTTCTGAACAGCCAGGGTCAGGGGCGCGCCGCCTGCCAGGACCTGCCATTGCTGGAGGTCTCCATCTTCGGCCACAAGCGCCTGGAAGATGCCCACTCGGACATCTGCAAGCGCCTGGCGATCGCCAAAGGTGAGGACATGTTCGACCTCGGCGATGCGACCGTTCATCAGGTCAGCGAGTGCCTGGGCCTCCAGCGGCACATCGACGAACTTGCGCAGCAGGGAAAGGGGGACGTTCATCGGGACTCCGACGCGGGGCTTTCAGCTAACCGCCATGTCCTGGGCGACCCACTATCGGGTAGATGTGTCTACAACTGCTCTCGAAGCATGGCCACTGCAGTCGATCGTTTCTTGGTGGGCAGGTGGCGGGCAGCGCGGCGATGCCGGCGAACGAACAGCCGCCGGGTGAACTCGGCCACCCAGTGATCAGGAAGCCCTCCCTGGGGGGTAAAGGTCACGGCGTCGAGGTAGCGCACGGCGTCCTTGCCCGGCTCCAGCCTGTGCAGGTGGTGCCAGCTGGCGTAGAGAGCGTTCGTCGAGGTGTCGACAAAGAAGCGTTCGTGCTCCACCTGCTCCACTCGCAGGGGCCAGGTCGCCCCCCGAAGGAGGCCCAGGATGGTCGCCTGGGCCTGGACGGTCCCCGGCACTCCCTCTCCGCGCAGCAGGCGGGCGATGGCGGCCAGCTGGTCGGCATCCAGGGACAGCCAGTCCCCCATCTCGTCGAGCAGCGCGGCGGGGTCGGTCTTCTGGGCCCACACCTGCTCCGGGGTTGCCTGGAAGATTGTCCAGCAGCGCAGGTGGTAGTTCCGGGCCATCCGCCGGGATTATCACTGGCCTGACACCCGGTACAGGCGGACCCAGGCCTGTCCCACGGTCCAGGTCTTCACCGGCTCCAGAGGGAGCTCCTGGAGTCTGCCAAGGGGTTCACCGGCGCTGGCGTGAAGCACAAATCCCTGGACCCCGGCCGGGTCGGTTCCCAGTCCATAGAGGTGCAGGTCGTCCCGGGGTTGATCGACGACCCCCGCGTAGGGGCGGGTCAACTGGGTCCAGGCATAGCTTCCCACCCACGTGGCCTCGGGAATCTCCGGAGCCGCCTGCTGCAGGGCGCGCCCCACATCGACGCCATGGTGAGAGGCCTCGGGGCCATGGGGAGAGCGTTCGTCGGCGGTAAACAGGGAGGCCAGCGCCAGGGGGATGCCCGCCAGGGGAGCCGTGCCCAGGGCCAGGGCATGGGTCGTGGTCACTCCCGGTAGCAGGTAGCGCACATGGGTGTAGCGGTCAGCCCGGTCCATGCCGCCCAGGAAGTTCAGGGAGGCGAAGAAGATCAACTGGACCACCGCGTGGGTTCCAGCGATCCAGAGGGCCCGTTGCCGGGGTCGCTGGCCTCGCCACAGCGCCCAGCCCACAAAAGGCCAGACCAGCCAGCGGCCCTGGTCGCCCAGGGCGATCCAGAAAACAGTGCCCAGGTCGCGAAGCCAGTCCCCTGGACTCGCTGGCAGGTGCTCGGTTCCGGCCAGGAACCAGCCGGTCTGGGTCCAGTGGATCACCCCCCAGACGCCCAGCACGACCAGTGGAGCCAGAAACGCCGGGCTGCGGCGCCTGTCCACCACGGCCGCCACCAGGGCCGGTGCGGCCAACAGCACCCCGGGCTCCTTGCAGGCGGTCGCCAACCCGGCACAGATCACGAACAGCCAGTCCCTGCGGTCCAACAGGGCCACCAGGGCAGCGGTCGCCAGTCCAAGCAGGGGAAGATCCGTGTCCGCCCGCTGCAACTGGGTCGCGACAGGGGGCAGCAAAAGGAGTGCAGGAGCGGCCCAGGCGGCGCGTTCGCCCCCGAGTCTCCGGAGCAGGGCTGCCATGGCCAGTCCGGCCAGCACGGCCCAGGGCAGCGCGGCCAGGTGGACCCCCTGGTGGACGGGCAGCCAACCCCTGGTCAATGCCAGGACACCACCGACCCAGTGGTACCAGAGGGGTGGGTGGGCATAATCGGGCATGCCTCCTTCCCACTGGGGCGGAAGGAAGAACCCGGGCCGGGCGGCCTGGGGCAACTCGGCCAGCACCCAGGCGGGCCCATTTTCCGCGATCCAGAGGGCCTTGGGCACCCACCAGAACAGGGAATCTTCGACCAGTGGCGCGTCCCAACCCCACAACACCAGGGCTGTGGCCATGGACGCTGCAGCGAGGGCAGGGAACTGGCGCCGCACCTGGAGACGGTACCAGGGGTGAACCATCCTTGCTTTCCATGTCACCCGCGGGGTAGAGGCCCGCTCCGGAGGACACCATGGCCAATCCCGCCATCTCTCGCGAAGACGTGCACAAACTGGCCGAGGCCTGCTCGGACCAGGGAGTGGACTTTCACCGAGTCGCCCAGCGCCTGCTCAAGGGCCAGCGGCGCCTGTCGAAGTTCTTTGAAAAGAACGTCGGTTCCCTGGGGGGACAGTCGGGCGAAGTCGCGCTGTACATGTTGGCGGTGATTGTTCGTATCTACGACCAGGTTCCTGGCCGTATGCGCAAGGTCTCGGGTGCGGTCATTGACGAGGCGTCGGCCCGGGTCAACGGGGTGACGGCGAGCCTGTTGCCTTTTGACGAGGGTTTTCCGGGTCGAGTACGAGGGGTGGACTGGCGGGCCCAGCCTCACATTCTGGACGAGGCGCTGTGGGCCCTGTTCGAGCGGGAGGAAAAGGAAGAGGGCGAGGTCGACGTGGAGCCGGAACAGGCCGCGCTGCTCTTCTTGTTGCTCTGGGTGGCGACAGAGTCCCTGGATGTCAGCTTCAGTGCTACCAGCGGGCCGCATCCAGGCTGACCTGGTAGGTCTCGCATTGGGTGCCCCGGGGCAGGGAGACGCGGCTACGGCGAAGATCCCCCGGGTAGATGCGGTTCAAGGTCGCCTTGAAGTGGTCCTCAGCGCAACGGATGCCGATGTGGGCCTCCTCGACGACCCGGCTCCCCTGGTTGGAGGCCTCGACCTCGACCTCGACCCGACCATCTGGCCACAGGTGGGCCTTTGCGTCGATGTCGACCCAGGGGCTCACATCGAGATGGCGATCCGCTGAGTCCTTTCTCGGCTCAAGCACCATTTCCTGGCGGTCCGGGTCCAGGGTCACGGTGAACTGCCCCGACACGTTGTTGCCCAACAGGCCGGTCACGCCGGTCTCGGGGGAAGCACAGGCCTCGCAGACGGCCACGGTCACCCCCTTGACCGGAAAACCCCCCAACCAGACCTGTTCCAGAAGGACGAGTTGAGCGGTTCGTTCCCCATTTGCGGTGTGCAGGGTGACCTGGGGAGCGGACGGAGACACCTCGATGTCCAGGGCCTTCAGTGTCTGGAGGTCCAGGGTGGTGAACGTGGCGCCGGTGTCGAACAACATCCAGGTCTCGATGGACTCGCCGAACCCGTTTTCGAAGGCGACCGGGATGCGTAGGGTGCGGCCTTCTCCCTCGTAGGGAAGGGCCACCTGGTCGTTCTTCAGGGACTCAGGAGGTCGCGGAGGCGGTCCTGGATCCTCGGGTTCGGTCTGGATTGGCGTGGCGGGTTCATGGACTGTCTCGGGTTCGGGGCCCAGCCAGGTTGCCAGGTTTGAGCCAAAGTCAGCCGCAGCCACGGCGGACTCGGGGCTGTGCAGTGATGCCACCACCCCCAGGCCAGTGGTCAGGGCCTCGGACCG
This sequence comes from uncultured Enterobacterales bacterium, assembly GCA_964567625.1. Taxonomy (GTDB): domain Bacteria; phylum Myxococcota_A; class UBA796; order UBA796; family CAJQPC01; genus CAYFPX01. The sequence goes on from CAZMNK010000002.1 coordinate 33,657, forward strand.
TTCTCCGGGAAAGTACGCAGGCAGCCCGATCAGCACCAGAATCGGCCAGACCCACAGGATCAAGGCGAGTCCCATCGGGCGGGTGTTGAAGAGGGTCGCCAGTCCCAGGCAGGGGAGCAACACCACGGCCATGGGCCCCATCACCAGTGGAATGGCGCCCGCTTCCCGCAACAAGCCCAGACCACAGATCGCCGCCATCGCCACGCCGATGGGCACCACTCCTGTGGCGATCATCAATCCTGACAAGAGCTTGCTGATCACGTTGAAGCCTGAGTTAGACGAGGTCGGGGAGTTCGCAGCATGTCCACAGTTCGTTCCACGTGGTTCTGTATAGACATTGAGTGCTCAGGTCCGGTGCCTTCGCTCTATGACATGATCTCACTGGGCGCAGTCGTGGTGCATGACTCTCCGGAGGGCCATCTGCGTCTGGGAGACACCTTCTACATGGAGCTTCGTCCCCAGGCACCCCTGATGGACCCCGAGGCGATGAAGGTCAATGGCCTTGACCTGGAGGTTCTCATGCTGGAGGGCCTGGTTCGGCGCGAGGGAATGGAAAAGCTCACGGCTTGGGTCGAATCCGTCAAGGACCCGGGCACCGAGGCGGTCTTCGTTGGCCACAATGCGCCATTTGACTGGAGTTTTGTGGCCTGGAGCTACGCTGCAGAAGGCATGAAGAACCCCTTTGGCTACAAGGCGCTGGACACCAAGGCGCTCAGTGCCGGCATCCTCAACCTGCACTGGTTGGACTCCAACAAGGAGATCCTGGCCGAGCGCCTGGGCCTGAAGACTGAGGACATGAGTCAGAAACACCGGGCCGACTACGACGCCTACTACCAGGCGGAGATCCTCAAGGCCCTGTTGGATCGTCAGCGGGGCCTCTGAGCGAACCTTGTCCGTCTACCGAACTTCAAACGCGTAGACGACCTTCATTTCCTTGGGGAGCTTGGCCAGGGCATCTGATTCGCGGGCGTCCAGGATGCCCTGGGCGTGGAAGGCGTAGACCCCGGTTTCCAACTCCGAGGAGACCACGATCAGGAAGTTGTCCTGGGCCTCCATCGTCTTCACGTTGTAGTCGATGTCCTGGGCTGGAATCCACAGGTTCACGTCTACCTCGACCTCTCCCATGGGACCGATCACGGGGGCGTTTTCCTTGAAGTCGAGCTTGCTCAGGTGGATGTCCATCCGCTTGAGTTCCTGCTCCCGCAGGGTGGTCTGGTACACAAAGCGGTGGGCTATTCCCCGGCGTGGCAGCGTGGCGGCCTTGGGAATGTCCTTGATTCCGTGAAAGGTGGTCAGTTCGGTGGCAATGACCGTAATTGGAGCCTCGATCGTCTTGACGTAGCTCTGTTCCCCCAACCCGTGGAAGCCTGGGGACTCGGGAATCGGAAACAGTGTCAGTGTGGTCTTGGTCGTCTCATCCGCTTCGGCATCGATCTCCACCACGACGGCGTCCTTGATGAACCCGTCAGCACCAGCGGACAGGCGAACGGAGCCGGGCTCGACCTCGGTGGAGGCACGTCCCTTGCCGTCGACGGTGATGCGCTCGGTGACTCCTTCCAGCACCACGGTGGCGCCTGCCACTGGCTGGGACCAGACGTCGAGGACGGTGATGTCCAGGTTGGGGCCGCCGCCACAAGCGGCAAGCCACGTCGTCCAGAGGACGGTGGTAATCATGGGCGTCTCCATGCACAGACGGTGGAGAAGAGATCCTGCCCTATTTCGTCCCGGTGTGGGAGAAGACGTGTCTAGAGAGGTCTGCCGGGGCGTCGTCGAAAAGCCCTGAGCCAGTTTCGAAGAGGGGCAAGGTCCACTTCACCACTCTGGGAGAGGCGCTCCAGCATGCGCTCTCCGGTTCGTGACAGCTCCAGCAGCAGCCGGAGACGAGTGGCCACAAAACGACTTCGCAGCATTGTCTCGGGCTGGGAACTGCGAGCCTGGTGTTCGGCCAGGTCGAGGGCGCGGGTGAGGTGTGCGATCGACTCACGGACTTTCTTGAGTTCTCGTTCCCGAAAGACGTGGGTGACCATCTGCCAGATGTCGGTCTCGGCGACATATTGCTTTCGGCGCCCGCCGGGCTCGGCGGACCGCTTGATGACCCGCCAGAGCTGAAGATCGTTCAGGGTCATCGACACCGACCCCGCACTCAGACCCGTGCGCGCGGTGATCTCCTGGGCGTCCAGCGGTTGTTGTGACAGGTACAGGACACACCAGATCTTGCCCATCGAGGGCTTGAAGCCCCAGAAGTGCATGAGTTCCCCGATGCTGCCTGCTGCCAGCCCGATCGCTCGATCCAGTGCCTGCTGGCCCGGGTCGTCCTGGGCAGGTGTCTGTGCCTCGGCAGGGTGGTGCAACATTGTGGGCGAGAGATCCTCTCGTGGCGTGGAAACCACGGGTCTTCAATAACTTCAAATCAAATTGAAATCACCGGGTGTGGGGATTACTCGAGACTCCCTCGACAGGAGCCCCGGTCGCCATGGGTCCCGTTCCCCGCCTGGTCCCTCTTCCCGGAGGTCCAGCCACGCGCAACCAGCCTACGGGTCTCCGTGCAGGGGCCCCGTTGTCTCGGGTCCAGGTCCCACGGCAGGCTCTGGACCTGGCGGGGCCGGATCTGGCCCTGGCCGAGGGAGCACTCAGGAACCTGCTCGGATCGGAGGTTGCCGCAGTCGAGGTGATCGCCAGGTACCTGGCTGACAACGGCGGCAAGCGGCTCAGGCCACTGTTGACCTGTCTGGGGGCCCGCGCGGTGGGTGTGGAGCAGGACATCAGCCGACTCATGTGTGTCGGAGAGATGATTCACCTGGGCTCGCTGTTGCACGATGACGTGGTGGATGGCGGCGAGCAGCGGCGGGGAGAGCCGGCAGCCTGGCGCGTCTTTGGAAACGGGGCCGCGGTACTGACGGGGGACTTCTGCCTGGCCCGAGCGGTGCTGCTTGCGGCCGAGGAAGGAGGACATGGCGCGGTCACCCACCTGGCCCGTGCGGTCACCGAGATGGCGGAAGGCGAGGTTCTTCAGCTCCAGCGGGCCGGTGATCTGACCACTGCCCGGGAGACCTACTTGAAGGTGGTGGAAAAGAAGTCCGCTGCACTGATTGCCTGGTGTGCCGGGGCTGGCGCCCACCTGTTGGACGATCCGACCATGGGGGAGGCCCTGGAGGCCTATGGCCGCGCCGTGGGAGTGGCCTTCCAGGTGGCGGACGACGTGCTGGACTACGGCGGTCAGCAGAGCCTGATCGGCAAGGTGCCGGGCACCGACCTGTTGGAACGCAAGCTGACGATGCCGCTCCTGTTGGCACTGGAGCGAGTCGGAGGACTGCGAGAGGAACTTGTGGATGCACCACCGGTGCCCGGTGACCTCCCCCGTCTCCTGGAGGCGGTGGCGGATTGTGGGGCCCTGGAAGACAGCCTTGTCTTTGCACGGGAGCGAGTGGCACTGGGGGTGGATCGTCTCCAGGCCCTGCCGGAGACCCCCTGGCGGGCGGCCCTCGAGGAGATGGCCTGGTACCTGGTGGACCGCATCTCGTGAGCACCGCACCTTCTCGGATCGACGGAAGTGTCCCCGCCGTAGACCAGCGGGGCGAACTGGTCCGGGACATGTTCACGCGCATCGCGCCGTCCTATGTGCGCACCAACAGGCTTCTCACTCTGGGCATCGACCGTCTGTGGCGGCGAAGGGCAGTGGCTGCCCTGGGGCTCGGGGGTCAGGGCACCGTGTTGGACCTGTGCGCCGGCACGCTGGACCTTTCCCTGGTGCTCCTGGACCAGGGTGCCGAAAGGGTGGAGGCCCTGGATTTCAGCGAGGGAATGCTGGAACAGGGCCGTGCCCGGTTGCCGGAGAATGCGCCGGTGAACACGACCTGTGGAGATGCCCAGGTTCTGCCCTTCGAGGCGTCGAACTTCGACGCGGCGATCTGTGGCTTCGGGCTGCGCAACGTGGCCGAAAATGACCGTGCCCTGGGCGAGGTCCACCGGGTGCTTCGGAGCGGTGGTCGCTTTGCAGTCCTGGAGTTCTTTCGACCTCGGACGCTGTTTGCCCGGGCCTTTCACACCCTGTTCAACCGGTTGGTGCTCCCCCTGGTCGGGGGGATCCTGAGCGGGGACCGGGCGGCCTATCAGTACCTGGCGAGCTCGATGGAGGCCTACCTGGACCGGGGTTCCTTTGAGGTGCTGGCCACCGAGACGGGCTTTCGGGTGGTCTCGGCCCGGGATCTCTTTCCACCGGTGGCTTCCCTGGTCGTCCTGGAGCGGCCGTGAAGTTCGTCCTCGGAATCACGGGGGCCACGGGCCAACCCTATGCGGCGCGGATTCTGTCCTGGTTTGCCGCCGAGGGACGGGCTCGCGGACACCAGGTGGACCTGGTCTTCTCCAAGATGGGCCGGGTCTGCTGGAAACAGGAAGTTGGGACCGATCCCGATGCCCATGACTTTCGCCAGTGGGGTGCCGGGGACTTCACCGCCCCCTTTGCGAGCGGGTCCGCCCGCTATGACGCCATGGCTGTGGTGCCCTGTTCCGCGGGAACCCTCGGGCGCATCGCCAATGGACTGTCGATGAATCTCATCGGGCGTGCGGCGGACGTGATGCTCAAGGAGCGGCGTCGACTGGTCCTGGTGCTGAGGGAGTCTCCCTACAGCCTTCCGCTCATCAAGAACATCGAGGCTGTGACCCTGGCCGGTGCTGTCGTCATGCCGGGTTCCCCGGTGTTCTACACCCAGCCCGAGACCTTTGGCGACCTGGTCGACACGGTGGCGGGTCGGGTACTCGACCAGTTGGGGATTTCCGATCACGGTGTGTGTCCCCGCTGGGAAGGGATGTGACCATGGAGCCTCAACTCTCCAGCGTCACCCGCATGGCCTTGAATCGCGTGGGCCTGGATGCGATCACCGAAAAGGTCGTGGCTGGGGAACGGCTGGACCGGGAAGATGGCCTGCAGTTGTTCGAGACTGCGGACATCGCGGCGGTCGGTGCCCTGGCGAACCTGGTCCGGGAACGCAAGCACGGGGATCTGGCCTATTTCAACCGGAATCTCCACATCAACGCCACCAATGTGTGCGAGGCCAGCTGTATCTTCTGTAGTTTTGCCCGACTCGAAGAACACATGCCTGCGGCGTACACCATGTCCCTGCAGGAAGCCGTGGGCCGGGTGGCGGCGCTCCAGGATGCCTTCCTCACCGAGGTCCATGTCGTCAATGGCCTGCACCCCGGGTTGCCGTTCTCCTACTACACGGACCTGATCAAGGCACTCAAGCAGGAGCGGCCGGACCTGCACGTCAAGGGCTTCACGGCGGTGGAGATCCATTACTACGCCGAGAAGTACGGCATGACCCATGAGCAGGTTCTCCGAGCCTTCATCGATGCCGGGCTCGGATCGATGCCGGGCGGTGGTGCGGAGATCTTCCATCCCCGTGCCCGCCGGAAGCTCTGCCACGACAAGGTCGACGCCGACGGCTGGTTGGAGGTCCACCGGGTGGCCCACCGGCTGGGACTCAAGACGAACTGCACCATGCTGTTCGGCTCGATCGAGACCCTCGAGGAGCGGGTTGATCACCTGGCCCGGCTGCGAGAACTCCAGGATGAATCCCTGGCCCTGCAGGCCACGGAGCCGGAAAGAGGGGCTTTCCAGACCTTCATTCCGCTGCGCTTTCACAACGACAACAACCGCCTTCAGCGGCTCCCGGCCCCCACCGGACACGACTGTCTGAGGACCATCGCTGTGAGCCGGCTGATGCTGGACAACATTTCCCACATCAAGAGCTACTGGATCATGTTGGGCATCAAGCTTGCCCAGGTCTCCCTGAGCTTTGGTGCAGACGATCTCGATGGCACGGTGCGCGAGGAGCGCATCTACCACATGGCTGGTGCCCAGACGCCCCAGGAACTCACCCGTCCGGCCCTGGTCCAGCTCATCCGCAATGCCGGACGCATTCCGGTGGAGCGGGACACCCTCTACAACATCGCTGCGGAGGCCTGAACCATGTCTCGCATTCGCGTGGGCGCCGTGGGCTACACAAATGCCTGGCCTCTCACCACCCGCCTGGACCGCATTCGCTACCAGACTTCGGAGGACCATCCCGCAGAGGTGGCCCGAAAGCTGCGGGACCAGGAGATCGACGTGGGGCTGGTGCCTGTCGCCGCAGTGCTCAACGATGGGGACTACAAGGTCCTGCCTGGCTGGTGCATCGGGTCCGAGGGCCCGGTGAAGAGCGTGGTTCTCGCCGGGACCCGCCCCCCGGAGGAATGGACCGAGGTCCTGCTGGACGGGGTGAGTCGAACCTCGGTGGTGTTGGCCAAGCTCCTGCTCAAGGAAGGCCCCTGGAAGCACCTGGATGTCACTGTTCGAATCGTCCCCCCCACCCGGGCCCTGGACATGGCTGGTGGCAAGGTCGGGGCCCTGGTCATTGGCGATGCTGCTCGGCACCTGCCCCCTGAGTTTCGCCACACACTGGATCTGGGGGAAGCCTGGACCCGGTGGACGGGGCTGCCCTTTGTCTTCGCGGTCTGGGCAGGTCGTTCGGACCTGACGCTGGCCGAGCTCGAGGGCCTGCGCACGGCGGCTGCCGAGGGCATGTGCCTGCGAGAGCACCTGGCAGAGGCGGAGCGTCGTTACCTGACCGAGGACATTCGCTTCGAACTGGACGACCGGGCCATGATGGGACTGCGTCGGTTTGCGGCCCTGGGATCCCAGGAGGGCCTGATCCGGGGCCACGCCATCGATCTCTATGCCCCGCCACCGCAGATCAGGCCTCGTCTTCCAGACCTGGACACGCTGCTGGCCAGGGGTGCCGAGGGTGATCGACTGAACACCGACGAGGCCCTTCGCCTCTACGACGCGCCCCTGAGTGACCTGGGCACGGCTGCGAACCTGCGCCGGTGGGCTCTGCACCCCTCCGACGAGGTTTCCTACATCATCAGCCGGAATATCAACTACACCAATGTCTGTGTGACGGCCTGCAAGTTCTGTTCGTTCTACCGGCCCCAGAACCACCGGGAAGCCTATGTCCTGACCGAGGAGCAGGTCTTCCAGAAGTGCGACGAGCTGGTCAAGAACGGTGGGACCGAGGTGCTGCTCCAGGGGGGGCTCCACAGGGATCTGGGCATCGCCTATTACGAACAGTTGTTCGCGTTCATCAAGGAGAATTTCCCCCTGGACCTGCATGCCCTGAGTCCCGAGGAGATCTTCCACATCATGAAGATCTCGGAGTTGTCGATGGACGAGACTCTGGATCGGCTCCGTGCAGCGGGCATGGACTCTCTCCCCGGCGGTGGTGCCGAGGTGCTGGTGGATCGCATCCGCAAGCAGATCGCGCCGCTGAAGTGCACGACTCAGCAGTGGCTGGACGTGATGGAGGCCGGCCACGGTCGGGGCATGGTCTCCTCGGCCACCCTGATGTTCGGAATGATGGACACGCCAGCGGATCGGGTGGAGCACCTGATGCGGTTGCGGGAACTCCAGGACAGGACTCGGGGGTTTGTGGCCTTCATCTGCTGGACCTTCCAGCCGGAGAACAACTACGTGGACCCGGGGGACAACACCGCCGGGGACTACCTGCGGGTCAATTCCCTGAGCCGGTTGGTCCTGGACAACTTCCCCAACCTCCAGGCGTCGTGGGTGACCCAGGGGCCGGGCGTCGCCCAGGCCAGCCTTCACATGGGCTGCAATGACTTCGGCTCCGTGATGATGGAGGAGAACGTTGTCAGTGCCGCGGGCACCACCTTTTCGATGACGGTGGCCGACGTGGAGCGGAACATTCGCGAGGCCGGCTTTGTCCCGGTTCGCCGAAATGCGTCCTACGACACCCTGGGCGGGGCCCTCACCCGGCCTGAGTCAGGGAGGACCCCGCCGGAGATGACAGCGAAGTGACAGAATCCGTCCCGGGTTCCTGTAGGGTCGGCCGCGGCACCAGGGAGGCGACGATGCGGCGCTTTACTCCTGATTGGATCCTGATTGGCGAGCGCTTTGAGTCTGGTGTCACGGTGACGGTGGCCGACGACGGCACGATCCTGGAACTCGGTGGCTCACCGGGACGGGCCGTGGGAGGGGTGATCGTCCCCGGACTGGTCAATGCCCACACACACCTGGAGCTCTCTGCGCTTGCGGGCCAGGTTCCGGCTGGCCTGGGTCTTCCTGTCTGGGTGGATGTGCTGTTGCGCCTGCGAGAGGCCGTCCCCGAGGCGATGGCCCGGGCAGCCATCGGACGTTCTGTGCTGGATCTCATCCAGGCCGGCACCGCGGCAGTGGCCGAGGTGACGAACACCGGGTGGGCAGTGGGTGCCCTGGAGGCTGCCAAGGTCCAGGGCGTGGTCCACGCGGAAGTGCTGGGAATCGACCCGGCGGACGCCCAGGCGGCCCTGGACCGGGTGGCCGGTGTGACGGCCGAGACCCTGGCGGTGCGTCCGTCGCCTCATGCCCCCTACAGCACCAGCGGCGAACTCATCCGGAGGACCGTGGCGGCCTCGGGGCCGATGGCCTCGATCCACCTGGATGAGGATCCTGCCGAGAGGGACTTTCTGGCGACGGGAAGCGGGCCCTGGGCGGACTTCCTGGACCGGCTGGGTCGGAACCGCGCCAGCTTCACCCCCCCGGGCTGCAGCCCGGTTCACTGGTTGAAACAGCTGGGGGTCCTGGGACCGGAACTGGCGCTGGTGCACGGGGTCGGCTTCGACTCGGACGATCTGGACGCGGTTGCTGCTGCCGGGAGTACGGTGATCCTTTGTCCGCGCTCCAATCTTCACATCAGCGGTCGCCTTTCCCCGGTCGCGGCCATGGTGGACCGAGGCATCCCCCTGGCCCTCGGAACGGACTCCCTGGCCTCCTGTCCAGACCTGGACCTGCTGGCGGAGGCTGCCGTCTTGCGCACGGCCTTCCCGGACGTGGACCCCATGACCTGGGTGCTGGCGGCAACCCGAGGCGGCGCCGAGGTGCTCGGTCGTCAGGACCTGGGGAGAATTGTGGGCGGTGCCTCGCCTGGACTTCTCTGGCTCGATGTCCGGACCGAGGATCCCGCAGCGGCCCTGTGTGATGGCGGTCGCCCCCGACGGTCCTGGCTTTCCTGCCCTGGGGTGGCCACGAGCTGCTCCCAGGTGGCCGCCTAGCACCGGGCGTTGTGGTGAACCAGGCCCGGGCCTTTGCCCGAACGATCAAGCTGAGTCACTCGATCTTCGCCTTGCCATTCGCCCTGGCCGCGGCCGCTCTGGCTGCCCAGGAGCATGGCATCACCTGGGTCCAGGGGGTCTGGATCCTGGTGGCGATGGTCTCAGCCCGATCCGCCGCCATGGGCTTCAACCGCATCGCTGACCGGGACATCGATGCCCAGAACCCCCGCACGGCCTCTCGGGAGATTCCCTCTGGTGAGTTGAGCCTGGGGGCGGCATGGGGTTGGACCCTGCTGTCTGCGCTCGTGTTCGTGGTTGCATCCTGGCGCCTGGGGCCCTGGTGCGTGGCCCTGGCTCCCGTCGCGCTGGCGGTCATCTGGGGGTATTCGTTGGCCAAGCGGGTCACCTTTCTGTGTCACCTGGTCCTGGGCCTTGCATTGGGCCTGGCGCCTCTGGGGGCCTGGCTGGCCATCGCCGGTAGCCTGTCGGTGTTGCCGGTCTTGATGGCGGTCATTGTGGGGTCCTGGGTGGCTGGTTTCGACATCATCTACAGCTGCCAGGATGCGTCCTTCGACGCCCAGCAGCGCCTGCACTCCGTTCCCGTAAGGATGGGTTTGCGAGGAGCTCTGTGGTTCTCAGTAGCCCTGCATGTCCTCACTGTGGCCGGCCTGGCGTTGCTTCCGTTCGTGGCCGAACTGGGGACTGTCTACTGGTTGGGTTTTGCCGCCATGGCGGGCACCCTGGCCTATGAGCACTGGATCGTGCGTCCGGATGACCTGTCCCGGGTGGACAAGGCCTTCTTCGATCTCAATGGCTACGTGTCCCTGGCCTTCTTCGGGACGGTTCTGGTGGCATTGATCTGAGCGAGAGACGGGGTCACAGGTGGATCCCTTCAGCTGCAGTCCTCCACATCGAGCCAGTTGCCAGTTTCGGTGGCGATCAATTCGTCAAGTTCGCTCATGAGGTTGTTCAGGATGGCGGGTTTAGACGAGGAGATGTCCTCCAACTCGAACCGGTCCGACACCACGTTGTACAGTTCGTTGCCGTCTCGGCAGTTCTGCCCGCCCTGTTCGCTCACGGAGACGATGAGCTTGAAGGCACCCTTTCGCAAGGCGGCTGAGCCGGTGCCCTCTGGCCGATAGAGTTCGGTGTAGGAGAATGCCGGGGCGTCTCCCTGGGTCTCTCCGAGCAGCGGAACCAGGCTGACTGAGTCCACTGCGGACGCCGCGGAAGCCCCCGCGATCTCTGTAAATGTGGCAAACAGGTCCACGACTCCCACCGGGTCGGCAAGCTCCATCCCGGGCTCAGCCACCCAGGTGGTGCTGTGGAACCAGTCCTGGTTCTTCTGGTACTCCGGTTCTTCTGCCAACCAGGAGCGCCCATCAGTCACGATCATCGGCACTCGAATCCCGCTCTCATAGAGTGTGGCCTTGCCTCGTCCGTCGTCGAAGACTCCCTCCGCCACGTGCAGGTCGGTTCCGTTGTCCCCGACGAAGACGATCAGGGTGTCATCCAGGTCATCGATCCCCTTCAACAGGTTGCCGATCTCGATGTCCATGCACTCGACCATGGCCCGGTACCTCTCGTGATCCGTGGAGGGTTCCCCCGAGGTGTAGGCACAACTTTCAGGCGGGTTCTCCAGGGGGTGGTGGGGGGCATTCAGGGCCAGGACGAAGAGCCAGGGGTCCTGCTGTAGGTTGATCCACTGGATGGCGCGCGTGGCCTGGTACTGGGTCGCGTGGTTGGTCATCTCTGCCACACGGCTGTCCGTCGCCGAGGTTCCGATGGAGGAGACCTGCAGCCAGTCCGAGTACCCGGTGTAGCCGTTGTTGTTCAACTGTCCCCAGAGATTTCCTGCGTAGAAGTTGAAACCATGTTCGATGGGAGGCGCCGTCGCCGGGATGTCCTCCCCGACGTAGTCTGTCCATTCCTCGCCGTGGGCCAGGGAGTCGCCCTCGCCCAGGTGCCACTTGCCCAGCAGCCCGGCCCTGTAGCCGGCAGCGCTCATGGCTTCGGCGATGGTGGTATCGCTCAACTCCAGCTCTGGATTGATCGGGGTACCGACCCCGTGTCGAAAGGCGTGGGTGCCAGTCAGCAGCGTGGCCCGGGTGGGGGAGCAGGAGGGGTTGGCCCAGGCGTCTGTGAAGCGGGCACCCCGGTCTGCCAGGGAGTCCAGGATGGGGGTTTGTGGGAGCCAGGAGGCTGTCGTGGCGTATTCGGGATCCGCGTCGATGGCATAGGCGCCGAGCTTGTCCACGCCCATGTCGTCCGCGATGATCACGAGCACGTTGGTGTGGCTGGGAACACCGATTGCCGCCCCGGTTCTCGTGCTCACGCCGAACTGGCTTCCTACCTGGAGGGCGATGATGACAGTGGTCACCAGCGTGATCAGGCCGGTGCCGACCAGGATCTTCTTGCGGTTCATGGAGCCAACCTGGAAAAGAAGTCTGTAGGGACGTGCTTTGGATGGTAATAACCCGGAATCCTGGAGATTCCGGTGGGGGATTCTACCTGCTGACTTCCTGATTTGAAGAGGTCTCTCTGGAATTGTTTGCTGCTGTTGATGTGCCAGGAGTCCTGAAGTGGTACGCGACGTTGTCGGGTGTGGCCCACGGTTAGGCTCATCCTCGGACCTGGAATCCCATGTTTCTTCTTTTCTGGATGGCCTGTACGTCTGATTTTTCGCCTCCCGTCTGGGATGGCGACATCGTGACTCATGGGGTGCAGGACTCCACCGTCCCCCAGGACACCGGTTGGGATTCGGAGACGGTTCCCACCGCCATCCAGGCGGGGATCGTGGACGAGGTTGTCACCGTGGTTCGTGTGCGGTGGGAGACCGCCACGGAGAGTCGGGGACGGGTACTTTTTGGCGAAAGCGCGTCCATGGATCGCCAGACCGATCTCACCGGGATGGGCCGGGAACACGAGGTACTCCTGCTCGGCATGCCCGCGGACACGCAGGTGTTCTTTCAGGTCGTCACCGAGGATGACAATGGCCCGACATGGCTTTCCCCAGTCGACACCATCACGACGGGTAGCCTGCCCGAGTACCTGCCGGTCCTGACCGCCAAGGGGACGGCACCCTCCTGGAACGACTTCCTCGTCGGACCGGTCCACAATCGTGTGGACTACGCCTTGATGATCGACAACCAGGGCCGCATTGTCTGGTACGACGACCTGCTCACCTCGGGAATACGGCTGATGCGTGTCAGCCTGTCCTGGGACCGCAGGGAGATGTTGTACTTCATCGCCGGCCCTCGAGGGGAACTGGAGACCGGGTATGTGACCCGGGTCAGCCTGGATCTCTCCGAGACCAGCCAGGTGTCCACGCCTGGGGTCCATCACGACATGATCGAGCTGCCTGATGGCACGTTTGCTGCCATTGTGGCCATGGAGCCTGGTGATCTGGATGCCGCCCCTGAGAACAGCCTGGCGGACGCCATCGTGGAGTTCTCCCCGGATGGCTCCACCCGTGCGGTTTGGAACGCCTGGGATCAGATGGCGGACCAGGCCCAGAGCAACTCCAATTGGGCTCTTGCAAATGCCCTTGACCATGATCCGGTGGCCGACGCCTACACGGTCTCGATGAAGGAGATGGCCTCCATCGTTCACATCGACCGGGGGAGCGGAGAGACAAGATGGATCCTGGGAGGGGAGCTGAACCAGTTCGAATCCATGGAGGGTTTCGAGCCGGTGCTGCTGCAACACCAGTTCGACCTGACCGAAGAAGGCATCGTGATCTTCGACAACGGTTCCTCGGAGCGAGGCTACAGCCAGGTGGTGGAGCTGGCGCTGGACCTGGAGGCGATGACGGTGGACCCCGTCTGGAACTACGTGCGCGACCCTTCGCTATTGACCCTGACCAAGGGTGATGTGCATCGCTTCGACGACGGCAGTACCCAGGTCGTCTGGTCCGGCAAGGGGGAGATCCAGGACGTCACCGAGCTGGGCGAGGTGTCCTGGCAGTTGAACACGGATGGCGGGGACTTCGTGTTCATCGATCACGCCGAGTTGTACCGGGGGGAGTAGCCAACACCAGTTCGGGACAATGAGAGGCTGGTGTCGTCTGTTCCGCCCCGCCCCACCCCGCCCCGCGGGCAGTTTATGTCCTCGAAAACCATCATCTAAAGAGTGCGTAGTTTGCAAGGCTGTGTGCGTTTTCGGTAATCTCTCCGCGATTTCTGAGAGGAGAGCCCGACCGTGACTTCCTTGTTTTTTCTTTGCCTGGCCCCGATGACTCTCCATGCCCAGGACGAGGCTCCTGCGGAAGAGCCGGCCTCTGCCCCTGAGGCAGCAGAGGAGCCGGCTTCGGAGACCGCAGAGGAACCTGCCGCGGAGGAACCCGCTGCGGGGGCCGCGGAGGAACCCGCTGCGGAGACTGCGGAGGAACCCGCTGCGGAGACCGCGGAGGAACCCGCTGCGGAGACCGCGGAGGAACCCGCTGCGGAGACCGCGCCTGCCCTGGTGCTTCCCCTGGCGCCGGTAGAGCCGGCTCCCGCGACGGCCGCGGGCCCCTTTGTGGTGCCCAAGGGCGAGATTCGCTCCGAGCTCTTCGGATCGGGGCTGGAGCGCCTCGGAAATTCCGAGGACCCCGGCTCGGTCGGTTTCCAGATCAGCCGCGCCCGGGTGGGTGTCACGGCCACCCTGTCCGAAAACGCCAAGGCCGTCCTGCTGTTCGATGTGCGGAACAACAGCGGGGGGGAGGGGGTGACAGTATTGGAGTCAGGCGAGGAGATCTCCTACGACAGCTACCCGGCGGACTGGGACATCCACGTGCCCTTTGCCTACCTCCAGGGCTCCTTTGAAGCCCTGGGCATGGATCACACGCTGCGGATCGGCGTCCAGAAGCCGCTGTTCGGCTTTCGTCCCTCTTACGAAAACGCCAGCGGTGCCTACTACATGCCTCACCCTGTGGCCTTCAAGGACCTCGGGCGACGTTCCGGGGTCATTCCCAGCTTCGACAGCGGCCTGGCCTGGAGCGTCAAGAAACAGGCCCTCGGCGTGGACCTTCAGGTCATGAATGGCACCGGCTGGCGCAGTGTCGAGAAGAACCTGGGCAAGGATGTCCTGTTGCGTGTCAAGGCCCAGCCGATCGACCTGGTGCAGGTTGTTGCCTCGGCGGTGTACAGCCCGGAGACCGATGGTTCCACCACCCTCACCTGGCAGGCAGGTGCCCAGATGACCCGGGACCCCTTGCGGGTGCTGGTCGAGGGCATCGGAGGCACCCGGAGGTCCGATGGCTCCTCCGCGGGGCACCTGGGGGGTGCCGTGGCGGTCTCGGGGGACCTGGAAGTTGGCGCCTGCGAGGCCGTGGATCGGATCTCTCCCACCGTCTCCGTGCAGGCCTACGACAAGGACACCACCACCGATGGAGATGGTTGGTTGGCGATCCAGGCGGGAGGCACGGCCTACTTTGTGGTCAACTCCAAGCTGACCTCCTGGGCCGGTATTGCCTGGGAGACGATGACCAATCCCCAGGGAACCGCTCCGCCGGGCCACAGCGCGGCCCTCACGGTCGGGATGAAGTACTGACCCGTTTCGTGATAGCCTGCTCCGCTCCCTGCTTTTGAAATTCTGGGTGTGACCTTGCTGACTTCAATCCTCTCGTTCGTCCTTGCCTGTAGCACCCCGTCCTCCGGGCCGGAAACGCCTGCGGCGGTGCAATCCCAGGACTTGAAGGTCGGCATCGCGATTCCCAGCTACGTCCACGCTGTCGCCTGGATCGCCGAGGGGAAGGGCCTTTTCGAGGCCAGGGCCCTCGACGCCGAGGTCTTCGTCATGAAGGGCTCCTCGGCCACGATGAAGGGACTGTTGGCAGGAGAACTCGACGTCGCCCTTGCCGGGGGAGACGCCGCGATCAAGGCTGCGGAGGCCGGAGGAGACCTGGTCATTCTCGCCGGACTGGTCAACAAGCACTACCACCAGCTCATCGGCCGGGGCGAGGTCAACAGCCCGGAGAAGCTCAAGGGCCACACCATCGGGCTGCCCTTCTACGGTGGGCCCCAGGACATGGCGGTCAAGTTTGCCCTGGAACGGTTCGGGTTGGGCTACGGAACGGACGTCGAGGTCCGGGCGATGGGTGCGGAATACGCGCGACTCACGGCACTCTCCAAGGGCGAGGTGGACGCCATCACCGCCGCGGCGTCTCCGTCGCTTGTCGCCGGGCTCGAGTTCACCGTGCTCGGTGACCTGCCCAACTGGGACCTGGCCTTTCCCTACATGCAGTTTGTGACCCGCCGCAGCACCCTGGCGGAGAAGCCGGAAATCGTCGCTGGTGCCCTCGAGGCTCTCTGCGAGGCGATGGTGTTCTACCGGGACGACAAGCCCGGCAGCCTGGCTATCCTCGAGCCGAAGCTTGGGGCCAAGAAGGGGCCCCCCGAAGAGGGCTATGACACCATGGGCCCCGGTCGACTCAGTTTTCCTCCCGACGTGAATGAGCTTGCCCTGCAGCAGGTCATCGACTTCCTGGCGGAGGGAGATGAGCGCTACAAGGGCAAGAAGTCGTCCGAGTATGTGGATGGTTCGGTGCTGGCGGGCTTGAAGGCAAAGGGCGCTTGCGGCGGTTCGAACTGACCAGGGCACAGGGCTGGGGAATCTCCCTGGGAGGACTCGCCGTGGTCCTCGTTGTCTGGGAAGCCGTGGTGGCTCTGGACTGGATCAGCCCTCTCTTCACGAGTTCTCCCTCGCGGATCCTCACCGCCATGGAGGTCCTCGCGGGCAACAGCCTGTTGGTCAATGATCTGCTCTTCACCCTCCGGGCCTTCATCCTGTCCATCCTCGTGGCCTGTACCCTTGGCACCGCACTGGGGGTGATCACCGGGGCCTCGAAACTGGCCTACGCCATCTTCAACCCCTGGATCGTGGGGCTCAACAGCCTGCCCAAGATCGCCCTGATGCCCCTGGTCCTGATGTGGTTCGGCATGGGCCTGCCGAGCCAGGTCTTCCTGGGTGGATTGATGGCCAGTTTCCCGGTCATTGTCGCGTCCCAGACGGGCGTGATGAACATCGATCGCGCCCTGTTGGAGCTTGCCCGCAGCTACCGTGCCAGCCGGAGCCTGGTGTTCCGGACCATCGTGCTGCCAAGTGTCTTGCCCTACCTGCTTGGAGGACTGCGGGTCGGGATCACCTACGCGATGGTGGGAATCCTGATCGTCGAGTTCTTCGGCTCCAGTGCCGGCATCGGCTACCGGATGGTGCTCTATTCTTCGAATTTCCAGATCGATCCCTTCTTTGTGCTGCTGCTGGTTGTCGTGGCCTGGACCCTGTTCTGGACCGCGCTGATCAGACGGTTGGAGGACCATGTCGGACGCTGGCGCCCGAACCTTGTCTGAGGCCCCCGAGGTCGTGCTCGGTCTGCGTGGACTGGGCAAGGACTTCGAGGGCGAGCACGGCCTGCAGCAGGTCCTGGACGGGCTGACGATCGACCTTCACCGGGGGGAGTTCCTGTCTCTTCTCGGGACCAGCGGTTCGGGAAAGACAACGCTGCTGCGCATCATCAGCGGTCTGGAGGCCCCTACCCGGGGCGAGGTTCGCTGGAGCCGGGAACCGTCCCTGGCGATGGTCTTCCAGAAGGCCTTGCTCCTGCCCTGGCGCACAGTGCTGGACAACGCGGTCTATGCCCTGGAGTGCCAGGGGAAGACGGGCGTCGAGGTACGGGAGCGGGCCGTGGCGCTGTTGGAGCGCATGGGGCTCGGGGATCACCTGCAGCACCATCCCCACGAGATCTCCGCTGGAATGCAGCAGCGGGTGGACCTGGCCCGGGCCCTGTTGCTGGGGCCGGACGTGCTCCTCATGGACGAGCCTTTCGCGTCGCTGGACCTGGACACCGCAGCCAGTCTTCAAGACCTCCTGCTGGAACTCTGGGAGGACCAGCGCTTCACGGTGCTGCTGGTGTCTCACACCCTGAGCGAGGTCGCCCGGCTCTCGGACAGGGTGGCCATGCTGGCCGGCTCGCCCGCGAGGATCACCCGGATCGAGACCATTGGGTTGGACCGCCCGCGGGGAGTGGATGAAGAGGGCCAGGTCGCGCTGGTGCGAAGGGTGTCCGAGCTCGCCACCTGGTACGACGGGGGGGCCGAGTCCCGGTGAGGGGTGGAGCCATCCTGGAGCGGAGGCGCCTGGGATAGGCTCGGCCCCATGAAGATGACCTGGGTGAACCACAGCGGCCACCTGGTCACCCATGGTGGGGTGGCCCTGTTGACGGATCCCTGGATCGAGGGGGCGGTCTTTGACGATGGGCTCGAACTGTTGCTGCCATCGGTCCTGCGCCCGGAGGACTTCGACCTGGCGACCCACCTGTGGTTCAGCCATGAGCATCCGGACCACTTCTTTCCCTCCAACCTGGTCCAGGTGCCGGAACCGGTGCGAACAGGACTCAAGGTCCTCTACCAGGACGCGGACTTTGGCCAGGTCCAGGGCTGGTGCGAGGGCAAGGGCTTTCCGCACGGGTGTTGAAATCCGGCCGTTGGGTGGAACTGGGCGAGGACTTCGAGGTCCTGTGCCAGCCGTTCAGTCTGCTGGATTCATGGATGGCGATTCGGGCCGGGGGACAGCAGATCGTGAACCTGAACGACTGCACCCTGGACAGCGAAGAGGCCGCTCGCCAGGTGTTGTCCAGTGTGGGGGATCGGCCCATCGACCTGGTGATGCTGCAGTACAGCTTTGGGGGCTACGCCGGCGAGACCGCCCAGGAGAGGCTCGATGCGGGAAGCCACATGCTCTGGCGCATCCAGATGGTCAGCCGGATTCTCAGGCCACGGTTCTTCATGCCCTGTGCCAGCTTCACCTGGTTCTGCCACCGGGAGAATCACCATCTCAATGCCCAGAGCAACCGCATCCAGAAGGTGTTCCGCTTCATGGAGAAGCGATGTCATGGCCAGCCCATCGTGCTGTTGCCCGGGGAGAGCTGGGAGGTCGGCACGGCCCACAAGAGCAAGAAGGCTGTGGGGCGGTACCGGGCTGCCTTTGCCGAGAAGCTGCGGGCCACGGACCTCAGGACCTCGTCGTCGGTGGATGGCCCGGAGTTGCAAGCGCTGGCCCAGGGCTTTTTGAAGCGCCTGAAGAAGGCCAATCCCGACTGGGAGGCCCTGCGTCGCTTCCACATGATCGAACCCACCGCGATCTTCGTGGTGGACCAGGACTGTGCCTGGGAATTGCACCCCGACCGGGGCCTGAACCCGGTGTCCGTCTCGGCCTCGGACTGCGATGTGGCCCTGGCCAGTGGGAGTCTGGCCCACGCCCTGCGCCTGCCATGGGGAGGCAGCACCGTGGGCATCAATGGCCGCTTCACCAAGCCGCCGGGCGGGTACTACGAGCGGTTCAAGGCCTGGTTCGCCATCTCGGTCTACAACCACCACAAAAAGGCCCCGGTGCCGGAGGCCGTGCTCAAGGGCGCCGCGCTCAAGTGGGAGCGTCGATTCGGCGACTCGGGAACGGCTGTTCAACGCCCGTAGGTCACCCCGACCAGGGGTGTGAAGGAAACCGTTCCCAGGGTCCACGATCCCGACGGCAGTCGGCGTGTCCACGGTGGGTCTGTGGTGAACTGGCCTGGCCGTTGCACCCGGGAAGCGTCGTAGGATGGGTTCCATGCTCTGGTTGCTCGCCGCAAGTCTCGCCTGTGTGGAATGGTCTGCCATCGATGCAGATCAGGATGGCTGGCTGCCTTCAGAGGGGGACTGTGATGACCTCGATGGGAGCGTGGGGCCCTTTGCCGAGGAGATCTGGTACGACGGCGTCGACCAGGACTGCAATGGCAACGATGCGGACCAGGACCAGGACGGTTTCGAGAGCGCACTCGTGGGGGGGCCCGACTGCTGGGACGATCCCTGGTCCATTCCTGCGGACTTTGTCATCGTGGCCGACAAGGGCTTCTTCCAGCCCAGCGCCATCCAGGTGAATCCGGGGGCGGCGGACGTCTGGTATGACGATGTGGACCAGGATTGTGCCGGGGACGATGACTTCGACCAGGACCTGGATGGCTTCTCCTCCATGAACGACGCCAGGCGGGACGGCTCGGTGGGGGACGACTGCCTGGACACCGATCCCTCGGTCCACCCGAACGGAACGGAGACCTGCAATGGTCTCGATGACGACTGCAGTGGCATCGTGGACAACGGGACGTCCTGCTATGACGACGACGGCGACGGCTTCTCCGAGGAGGAGGGCGACTGCGACGACGAGGACCACAGGTTCTACCCCGGGGCTCCGGAGCTCTGTGACGCCCTCGACAACGACTGTGACCTGGAGGTGGACGAGGACGTCATCTCGCCGGTGGTCGTCTACACGGACAGTGATGGGGACAGCTACGGGGATCCGGCGACCGAGCACGAGACCTGTGCACCGGAGTTCAACGCGGTCGACGATGACACCGACTGTGACGACACCCGTGCCGATGTCTACCCCGGGGCCTCGGAGACCTGTGACGACGCGGACCAGGACTGCGATTCGCGCGTCGACGAGCACGCGATCGACAAGCCCACCTGGTACAAGGACGCCGACGGGGATGACTTTGGGGATCCCTCGGTCTCGGCGGAGGCATGCGACCCACCGGCGGGCCACGTGGCGGACAACACGGACTGCGATCCCTCCGACGACACGATCTGGCCCGGGGCCCCGGAACTCTGTGACGACAACGACAACGACTGTGACGAGATTATCGACGAGGACCCGGTGGACCCGACCACCTGGTACGTCGACGACGATGGCGATGGCTACGGGTCGAGCGACGACACCGAGGAGGAGTGCGACACCCCCAGTGGCTACACCGACAACTCGGGGGATTGTGACGACACGGAAGAAGCGGTCAACCCGGGGGCGACCGAGATCTGCGCCGACGGCGTGGACAACGACTGCGATGGGGACGACGCGACCTGTGGTTACCTGGGAGAACAGGACCTGGCTCTCGCCGATGCCCTGATCATCGGAGACCGCGCGGGGGACGAGCTGGGCCAGGCCCTCTCCTTTGCTGGAGATGTGAACGGGGATGGTCAGGACGATCTATGGGTCGGGACCAGCTTCGCCTCCAGTGGTGCCGGCAGGGCCTATGTCCTGCTGGGACCGGTCAGCGGGGACGTGGACCTGTCGACCGATGCCGACGCGGTCCTTAGTGGCGGCCCGTCTGACGCGCTCGCCTGGTCTCTCCAGGTGGGGGGAGACGTGGACAACGATGGGATCGATGACCTGGTCGTGGGGGGCTATGGCGGTGCCGTGGCCTACCTGGTGTCCGGGCCCATCACCGGGGATGTCTCCCTGGACACCGCAGCCGACGCGATCTTCACGGGCCCCGGCGGTTCTCGGCTCGGTATCGACACCGCGATTCTCGGTGACCAGGATGGGAACGGGACTGCCGAAGTGGTGCTGGGGATGGATGCGGCGAGCTCTGGAGGGACCCAGAACGGCAGCATCGTCGTGTACATGGGCCCGGTTTCGGGCAGCCTGGACGAGACGGACGCTGACGTCACGCTCTCCGGTGAGAAAAACTATGACCGCTCGGGCTACAGCCTTGCGACCGGGGGGGACCTGGACGGCGATGGCATTGCCGACCTGGTGGTGGGGTCTCAGTTCAGCAGCACCGAGGTTTCCTCTGGGGGGGCCGCCTATCTCTTCCTGGGACCGCTCTCCGTCTCGGCGAACCTGGCGGATTACGACGCACAGGGCACTGGTGCCACCTCCGGAGAGTCCGCGGGTACCGGGCTCTCCACCGGGCCT
The DNA here is from genome assembly GCA_964567625.1 of uncultured Enterobacterales bacterium. Classification (GTDB taxonomy): domain Bacteria; phylum Myxococcota_A; class UBA796; order UBA796; family CAJQPC01; genus CAYFPX01. The sequence continues at coordinate 54,450 of CAZMNK010000002.1, forward strand.
GACGTCGATGGGGATGGGCTGGATGACCTGCTCATCTGCGCCCCGAGCCATGATGGTGACGTCGGCACCAATGAGGGGGCGGTCTACCTGTTGACCACCAAGTTCACGGGCAGTCGGTCCCTGGTCCTGGCCGATGCGATCCTGTCCGGGGATGCCACAGGCGATGAGTTGGGGTCCGACTGTGACCTGGTGGGAGACGTCGACGGCGATGGTCTCGGGGACGTGCTCGTGGGTGCATTTCGGGTCGAGGGCATCGAGACGGATGCTGGGGCCGGGTACCTCTACTACGGGTCGGTCACCGGAAGCCGGGTCGGTCTGGATGCGGACGCCACCTGGCCAGGTCTGACGGCAGATCGGGTGGGCACCGGGACCGCCTCGGCGGGTGACCAGAACGGGGATGGTCTGCCGGACCTGTTGTTGGGGGCTGGCCAGGAGGACGGTGGCGGCTTCGATGCAGGTGCGGTGTACCTGATGTCCACCCGGTAAGGAGGCATGATTTCTCGCGGGCTGATGAGGGTGTGTGTCGGCGGCACGGTGAGGGCCTGGGGCAGGAGCCTGCCTGCCCTGGGGGCCCTGGTTCTGCTCTCGGCCTGCATCAATGAGACGTACATCGCGCCCACCAACGACGACACGGTCACGGACACGGTCACGGACACCGGCACCGACGCCGACACCGACACCGGCACCGACACGGCGAAGGACCTGGTCCAGGAACGACTGGGCCTGACGGATGCCCAGGTGCTGGCCATCCTGGACTTCCTGAACGACTGTGCCACGGACCTCGAGGTCCTGGACGACGACGTCCCCCTGGATGCCGATGCCGCCAGTGCCTTGATCGAACATCGGGACGGGCGGGATGGCTCCTGTGGGACCGGCGACGACGATCGCTACGACGACCTGATGGAGGTCGATGCGGTTCCCCAGGTGGGGGATGCCTCGATCCTGGCGGTGTGGGAGTACCTCCAGGGAGGTTCCCAGGGCAACGATGACGAGTGGGAGTGGGATGGGGTGACCTTCACCGAGCACGAGGTCGAGGTGGTGCTCGAGATCGCCAACAAGGCCTCCTACGAGGTCCTGGATGTCGACGTGGACCTGCCCTCCAACGCGGTGGACAACATCATCGATGCGCGGCCTCACGACACCATGGACCACCTGGCGGACACGCCCCAGGTCGGGCCATCGGCCCTGGAGAAACTCAAGGCCTATGTGCCGGTCTGGGAGGGCTGACGCCTTTTTTTGGGGGGATGCTCAAGGTCCGGAACTGGTCGCCGATGACACCAGACACCCATGTCGATTGCCGCGCGAAACACCCCGCCCGAGGCGTTGTGGACCTGTCTGATCCAGGACCGCCTCGATGCCCTTGAAGACCAGACCCAGGTGCTCCGCACCGGGCAGGGTCCCCCGTGTCGCCATGTCCTGGAGCTTCAGACCCTGGGGCGCCAGGCCGAGGCGCTCTCGGGGTTCCTTGGCGAGCTGAAAGGGGAGCTCGGTCAGAATGCCTGGGAAGCCATCGATGCCCAGGCAGCCCGGGTCCTCCCCAGGGCCCTGGAGGCGAGTCACGAGGTCATTGCCCGGGCTCGAAGGCGAGGAACACGTCGGGGAATACTGGCCCGGGTGATCGGTTCAGCGGAGGCCATTCGAGTCTTGCGGGAGGACCTTCTCCTCGCTTCCTTGCGGGCGACCTGACCAAACCCACTGGATCTCAGGAGCCCAGGTCCCTAAGAGGGCGGTCTCCTTCTCCGAGATCCAAGATGGCCAAGACCTCCTACAGAACCGCTCCCGTCGCCTCAGCGGAGATGCCCAAGGGCATTCCCTACATCGTCACCAACGAGGCTGCGGAACGCTTCAGCTTCTACGGCATGAAGTGCATCCTGGTGGTCTTCATGACCAAGTACCTGGTGGACTCGTCGGGCGGCGAGGACTTCATGAGCGACGACGAGGCCAAGGGGTACTACCACCTGTTCACCTCGGCGGTGTACTTCACGCCCATCCTCGGGGCGCTCGTCGCCGACATCTTCTTCGGCAAGTACAAGACCATCCTCAGCCTGAGCATCGTCTACTGCCTGGGACACCTGACCCTCGCGATGGACGAGACACGCATGGGCCTGGCCCTCGGCCTGGCGCTGATCGCCATCGGCTCGGGGGGGATCAAGCCCTGTGTCAGTGCCCACGTCGGCGACCAGTTCGGCAAGTCAAACGCCAACCTGCTGGAGAAGGTCTTCGGCTGGTTCTACTTTGCCATCAACCTCGGCGCCTTCCTCTCGACCCTGCTGACGCCGTGGCTGCTCGCAAACTATGGACCCCACGTGGCCTTTGGCGTGCCGGGGATCCTGATGGCCCTGGCGACCCTGTTCTTCTGGATGGGCCGCAACGTCTTCATTCACGTGCCGCCCAGCGGCATGGCTTTTGTACGGGAGACCTTTTCTGGAGAGGGTCTCAAGACGGTGCTGCGGCTGGGCCTCATCTACTGCTTCGTCGCGATGTTCTGGGCCCTCTTCGACCAGACCGGGTCCGCCTGGGTGCTCCAGGCCGAGAAGATGGACAAGAACTTCCTGGGCGTGGAGTGGCTCTCCTCGCAGATCCAGGCCATCAACCCGGTCATGATCATGACCTTCATCCCGCTGTTCAACGGGTTCTCGATCGGGCCGGTCAGGTGGGTTGGCCTCTACCCGTTGTTGGACAGGGTCTTCCCCCTGACCCCGCTGCGGAAGATCAGCATCGGACTGTTCCTCACCGTGCCGGCCTTTGTGCTTCCGGCCATGATCGAGATCTGGATGGAAAACGGCGAGACGGTGAACATCGTCTGGCAGCTGCTCAGCTACGTGATCATCACCGCGGCCGAGGTCTTCGTCTCCATCACCTGCCTGGAGTTCAGCTACACCCAGGCCCCCAAGGCCATGAAGTCCTTCATCATGGCCCTGTTCCTGATGAGCGTCTCCCTGGGCAACATCTTCGTGTCCGCCGTGAACTTCTTCATCCAGAACGACGACGGAACCAGCAAGCTGGCGGGCCCGGACTACTTCTGGTTCTTCGCGGCGGCGATGCTTGTCACGGCCATCTTGTTCGTCCCGGTCGCGATGAAGTACCCGGTGAAGTCCTACATCCAGGACGAGGTCGCCGCAGTCTGAGCCTGGATTCGAGTCCATGCGCCATGGAGCGCTGGTGCGATCAGGGCCACGAACAACAATCTCGCGTTGTTCAATGGCTCCTCCACCCGGCTGTGTCCCCGGGGTAGCGTGGTCAGCACCTCGCGGGCCGTGGGGATCCACATGACCTGCACATGAGGCGGTAAAGAGCCCCTCTTGCAGGGTCCGGAAACCGCAGCATGACCAGCTGTGAGGGAAGGGGAATTGCGGAGGGTTGCCGACCCAGGGCGCATCTGTGTTTCGGGGACCCTTGACGGCCCTGGCCGACAGATCGAAACTACGGGCTCGTGCTACCCGAAGATGCCAGTCCTTCCAAACGGAAGTTCAAGCTCCTGAAACGGATCGGTGTGGGCGGTTTTGGCGAGGTCTACCTGGCCGAGCTCCAGACCACCACGGGGTTTGCCAAGACCGTGGCCCTGAAGCTGCTGCGGGACGACGTGGCGGGCGGCGAAGAGATGGCCACCCGTATTCGGGACGAGGCGCGGCTGTTGGGCATGATGCGCCACCGCTCCATCGTCCAGGCGGACGACCTGATCACGCTCGCCGGACGTCCCACGGTGGTCATGGAGTTCATCCCTGGTGTGAACCTGAACTGGCTCCTGAATCCGAGCCGGTTCCCGGACGACATTCCGCCGACCTGTTGCTTCGAGATCATCCGGCATGTCGCCGATGCCCTGGATGTGGCCTACAGCCGCCCGTCGTCGATCACGGGTCGACCCCTCGAGGTGTTGCACCGGGACATCAAGCCCTCCAACATCCGGATCACGCCGGATGGCGAGGTCAAGGTCCTGGACTTCGGCATTGCCCGCAGCGACCACATGGAGCGGGAGTCCCAGACCCAGGACTACAACCTGGGGTCCCTGCGGTACATGGCTCCGGAGATGCTGATCAAGGGCATCGCCTCTCCGGGATCGGACATCTACAGCCTGGGTGTGACCGCGTTCGAGACCTTCTCTCGTCTGCGTTTCGGCCTGGCAGGCGACTCCCAGGGCGAGCACGATGCCAAGATCAAGGCCCGGTTTGCCGAGTGCGATCCGGAGCCTTTGGGAGAGCATCTCGAAGTCGCCGTGGACTTGATCCGATCCATGCTCGCCTACGAGGTCGAGGACCGGCCGTCGGCGCGAACCGTGATGAAGAAGTGCCAGGAGTTGGAAAAGGTCGCCAACGGCGCACCGATGTGGGAATGGGCCCCCGAGGCTATCCCGAAGGTCCAGATTCCCGAAGAGGACGAGATCAACGGCGAGTTGACGGGCAAGACGCTCTACGAGGAGCCCTCGGAGAGGGTGTCGGGGGTCCATGTCATCTCCGACATGGATGATCTCCAGACGGCCGTGCTGCCTGCCGCCGGGGCTTCCAAGGCTGCGGAACCGATGCCCCAGGGCAGGCCGCCTGTCGCCAAGGACTCGGGGTCGAGCTGGCGGGTGGTGGCCCTGCTCGGTCTCGCGATTGCCGCGGTCGCTGTGTATGTGTTCCGACCCCAGCCCGTCGTCGAGGAGAACAGGCAGGCAGTGCCTGCCCAGGAGGTTCGGAAAGCCGTGCAGCCTCCAGCTCCGGAGCCTGCCGCGGAGGCCACCCCGACAGCAGAAGCCGTCGCTGCCGAGCCGGCGGCCAAGGAGCCCGCTCCGGCAGAGCCCAAGCCTGCAAAGGCCGCGACCCCGGCCGCAAAGCCCGCGCCTGCGTCGACCGCAAAGCCCAAGCCGGTTTCCAAGGCAAGCCCCACACCTGCCGCCGACCCGGCCCCCAAGCCCGCGGGAACGCCTGCCAAGGTCAAGCTGGTCTCCGCTCCGTTCGGCATAGCGGTGCTGGTGGATGGCAAGAGTGTGGGCAAGACCCCCAAGGTGGTGGAATTGAGCCCGGGCAGCCACACCCTGACCTTTGTCGACGGGGAATCCAACATCCGCAAGACCGTGACGATCAAAGCGGGTCAGGAGCACAAGTACACCTACCGCCGAGCTGAGGGCAGCATCCGGTGATTCTCCTCCTGGTCAATCTTGCGCTGGCAGCGGACTGTCCCGACCTGGGCGATTCCATCAATGGCATCGCTGCCGCGTTGAACGACGTGGACCTGGACACCGCACGGGAACTCGCCCGGAAGGCCACCACGGGCCTGGAGTGTCAACAGAAGCCGATCAGCCCGGTCATGCTGACCAGTCTCTTCCAACTGGCCGGTTCGGTGGAGCTCTACATGGGTGAGGAGGCCGACGCCCTGGAACTCTATGCCCGCGGTGTGGCCGTCTCCCCCATGGCCCAGATCGATTCCCTGCTGGGAGAGGATTGCGAGCTGGCCTACGAGGCGGTTCGCAAGAAGAGCCTGGAGACCGCTGGCGGAACCCTGCGTATCGATGGCCAGGTCGAGGCCTGGCTGGATGGTCGCTCCGTGAGCACAGGGGTGGAGTTGGACGTGTCTGCGGGCGGACATCTCCTGCAGTGGCGGGAGGGTCCTGAAGAGCCGATGCAGGCCCGGGTGGCCCGGGTCGAGACCCGCGAGGCCCGAGTCCTGCCCCTGGGCAGCCAGGCGGCAGTGCCGGCCCCGGCGGCC
>CAZMNK010000002.1:60234-113615 GCA_964567625.1 uncultured Enterobacterales bacterium
CGAGGCCCGAGTCCTGCCCCTGGGCAGCCAGGCGGCAGTGCCGGCCCCGGCGGCCCCGGCGGCAACACCAGCCCCCGTGGAAGATGTCGCCACCAGCGGGGGTGGTACTGGGCAAACCAACATGGCCCGGATGGGGGCACTTGGCGGGGGTGCTGTGGGTCTGGTTGTCGGGGGAGTGCTGATCGCTTCGGCCGGGTTGAGCCACAGGTCCTTTGACAACGAGACCGATCCCAACGAGTTGTCTGGCCTCCAGACCCGCACCAATGTGCTCACCGTGGCCGGGATTGGTCTGGGCGTCGTTGGACTTGCGGTCGGAGGGGTCGGGTTCGTGTTGCTCGAGGACGGTGCCGGGGTGACCTGGAGTCGGAGATGGTAGGCGGAATGATGACCACCCTGGGATGGCTCTTGACCCTCAGCGCTTGCCTCTGGGTGAGCGATGAAGAGGTGACGGATCGCTACGACGAGCTGACCGATGCGGACATCGACGGGTTCGTGGGGGTGGCCTGGGGAGGCGATGACTGCGATGACGGCGCGGCAGCGGTGAACCCGGGCGTGACCGAAGAGCCCTATGACGGCATCGACAACGACTGCGATGAACAGACCCCGGACGACGATGTCGATGGGGATGGCTTCATCCTGGAGACCGACTGCAACGACGAGGACGCCAGCATCTACCCGGGCGCGGAGGAGGTCTGCGACGAGGTCGACCAGGACTGTGACGACGTGGCTGACAACGGCGTCCAGTTGACCGTCTACACGGACAGCGATGGCGATGGCTACGGGGATCCAGCCCTGGCGTCTGCGTTCTGCACGCTGGAGTCCGGCTACAGCGACAATGACCTGGACTGCAATGACGCCGACGCGGCGATCTCCCCCGATGCTGTGGAGATCTGTGACGAACTCGACAACGACTGCAACGAACTCGTCGACGACGACGACACGCCCACAGACCCGCTCACCTGGTACGCGGACAGTGACGGCGATGGCTACGGCAATGCCCTGAGCACCGAGGATGCCTGTGTGCAGCCATCGGACCATGTGGATGACAGCAGCGACTGTGATGATGGCGATGAAGCGATCTTTCCCGGGGCCCTGGAGACACTGGGCGACAGCAAGGATGGCGACTGCGATGGGGAGGTCGATACCTTTGAGTTGGCCCTGGTGGACACCCGCGATTCCCAGTACGTGCGGGCGGCGAACCTCTCCTTTGTGTCCGCGGTAGGGGACGACGAGATTCACCTCGGGTGGAGCAGTGTCTCCTTTGATGACGGAGGAGGCACCCAGTACGACGGCATGATGGTGTCGACGTATTCGGCGTCCGTACCCCTGGCGGGAGAAACAGACTTCTACAGCCATGGCTCCCCCTCCAGTCTCGGTGTCCAGGGCGATGCTGCGGACTTCCTGGCCAGTGACGGCTACTTCTTGTGGGTCCGCAACTTCGACGGGGCTGCCGGTCGCATCGTCCAGGTGGACGGCTATGACCGGTACAGCGAAGCACAGGGGAGCCTGGATTGGCAGCAGGCCGGGCTCAGCACGCTCTTCTCCGATCTCCAGATTGGCTTCTCCGTCTCCTCCAATGTCAGCTTCATAGGATGCAGCGACAAGGGAGGCGGGCTGGAGGCAGGATTCATCCCGATCGAGGACCTGCTGAGTGAAACTGCCAGCAGTTCCAGTATTCTCCACGGCTTTCATTCCGGGGAGTTTTCCCAGTCCTGTGAATACGACGATGGGTTGGCCTACATCTTCTGGGTGGGAGCGACGGATCCGGGACCGGAGACACTTGAGTACTGGGCGTGGCAGGAAGGGTCGTCAGAAGAACTTGATCTGACGCATTTCTCGACCCCCATGGGGTACATCTGGGATGTTGGACCCGATGGCGACTACACCGTCGCCTCACAGGAAATCGTCTGGGTCGACGATCGCTACAGCTGGGTCGTCGCTTTTGATTCCCCCACGGACCCGCCTCTGTTGTGGATGTACTGGACGGATCTCGGGGCTGAGGACCCCTACGATGTACTCGTGGCCAACGAGTTCGAGCCCAACGAGGCCTTTGTCGAGATCGACGGGGCGCCGACCCTCGATGGTGAGGTGGTCGGCTGTGGGATCGCGGAATCCGGAACCCTCTATGTCTACGTGGCCGACCCCGGAGCCGGGTCCTACCAGCCCTACGAGATGTCGGAGGCGTGGGCTGGCGCCGACGATTGTTCGGTCACCGTCACCGAAGCGGGCCTGATGGCCCTCTCGTTGATCGATGGCGACGACATCTGGCTCGGATTCGTCAACCTGCCCTGACCGGGCCGGTCTCTAGTCCATCACGCTCGCGGACTTGACGTAGGAGAGCTCGGGGAACTTCGCCTTCAAGTAGGCGTTTCCGGACTTCTGGATCAGGCCCTGGGAGGGCCCTCGCCCGCGTGGTGCACCTTCTCCGTAGCCCTTGTACAGCGCGTCGACGACCTTCATGCCGTCATCGAGAACCTCGCCAAAGGGGGTAAAGCCCTGGTTGTCGAGCATGCCGTTGTCCTTGAAGTTGATGAACATCTGGGTGGTGCGGGTGTTCTTTCCGGCGGTCGCAAAGGTCAACCGCCCTCGGGTATTGCTCTGACCGGCGCTGGGGTCGTCGGGGATCTTGGCGTCTCGCCAGGCCTTCATGACCCGGGGCTCTCCGTGGATGCCGAACTGGGCCATGAATCCGTCGATGACCCGAAAGACGGCGATGTCCGTGAACCAGCCGTTCTCGACCAGGTTGAAGAAGCGGTCCGCGCCATTGGGGGCCCAGTCCCGGTGGACCTGGACGACGAAATCTCCAGCGGTGGTCTCGAACTTCACGCGAAAGGAGTCGGGGGCAGTGGCGGTGTGCTTGCTGGGGTCCATCAGCTTCTGGAGGTTCTCCGGAAGTGCTTCCTCGGTGGGGGCTTCTGCGGTCTTGTTGGTGGCCGGTGCTTCGGGTGCGGCCTTCTTTGCAGGTTCCGCGACCTTGGTGGGGGCCTCTGGTTCCGAGGACTCCCCACAGCCGGTCAGAAGGGGGAGCAACACAACCAGGGAAACGACTGCACGGGACATGAGACCTCCATTCGATTCAGCGGAGCCCCCGGGTAACCGACCTGGAGTAGGCTCGGGAAGTGCTGTTGTCGATGGTCGGGATCTGGCTGGCGTGTGGCGAGGCGCCAGTAGTGAGCGAACCCGGCTTGGGGGACCCGAACCCGGAGGACCGGAAGGCGGCGCTCTATGCCCTGGAGCCCCAGGGAGTCCGTGACAACCTGTGGGTCTTGATCGACATGGCCCAGGACGATCCCGAGCCCACGGTCCGCCGCCTGGCCATGGGGCTGCTCGGCCCCAGTGAGGACCCCCGCGTCGTGCCCCTGCTCCAGGAGGCGCTGGGGAATTGGAGGGACACCAGTGGACAACTTACCGCCGCCACGGCGCTGGGGAATGTCCGTCACCAGGATGCCTGTGTGGTGCTGGTGGATGCCTGGATCGCCTGGCCCACCGAGGGGGATGCCCTGGCGCTTGCCCTGCAGTCGGCATTGATCGCCTCGGACCCGGTCTGCAACCCCTTGATGCATGCCCGTAAATCCGAGCGGCCTCAGCGGATCGGGCAGGTTCTCCTGGCAATCAGCAGAAATCGGTGATGGTCTGTGGGCACCGCCGGTGGTTCAGCACCCGTCAACTCTGGTCTTCAGGGGTAGCAAGCTCGCGAAGACCCTGGCATTAATCCAACCGTGTCCCGGGCTCATTGGGCCCCCGAAAAGAGTTTTCAGGAGACCTCATGCTGCTTGCGCTGATGCCCTCGATTGTGCTGGCACAAGCGCCGCCGCCCATCGTCAACGGGCAGAAGACGTCGGACTACGAGGCCGTCGGCCTGCTGTACCACGAGTCGGGGAACATGGGGGGCATCTGCTCGGGCACCCTGGTTCATCGGCAGTGGCTGATCACCGCAGCCCACTGCGTGGAGTCGATGGAGGGCAACGGAGACACCTACTTCATGGTGGGCAGTGACTGGGAGGACCGCTCCTCGCGCTGGGAAGATGTCACCGAGATGCATCGCCATCCGGACTACAGTGGTTCCAACTCCGGCGAGCACGACATCGGGGTGATGAAGCTGTTCCGCACGATCAGCAATGTCGACCTGATTCCGGTGAACGATGATCGCCTGAGCAACACGACTCTCGCGGGCGAGATGATCACCTATGTGGGATTCGGAAACAACAACGACAACGGTGGCGGGTCCGGTGTCAAGCGCACCACCGATGTGCCCATCTACAACATTGCCTCGCGGGTCATCTACACCTGGGACGAGACGGGCCAGAACCGAAACATCTGCTCCGGGGACTCCGGGGGAGCTGCGCTGCTGCCTCGAAATGACGGCACCCTGGAACTGGTGGGGGTCAATGCCTTCGGTTTCATGATGGATGGGTCCTGGCCGGTCTACTGCGACGACAAGGACGCTGCCTCGGGCTCGACCCGGGTCGACATCTACTACGACTGGGTGACCGACTACATCGACCTGGAGTCGTCGGACGGCGACACGGACGCCGACAGCGACAGCGACACCGATGCCGACGGCGATGCCGACTCGGACACCGACACCGACAGTGACGCCGACGCGGATGGTGACGGGGATGCTGATGATGATGGGGTTCCGGACACCGGCTGGTGGGACGACCAGTTGCCGGGAACCCCGACCACGGAGACAACATCCGCCTGTTCCACGTCGGGACAGAACCCAGCACGCCTGGCCATCTGGGTGTTGGGGATGATCGGCCTTGCAGGGCGACGCCGGTTGTGATGCTGGCGCTTTTCGCTGTCTCCTCGGCCCTTGCCCAGGCCCCTCCACCGATTGTCAATGGCGAAGAGACGTCCGACTTCCCCCAGGTCGGGATGCTCTACTACGAGAGTGGCAACCAGTCGGGGCTGTGCAGTGCCACCTTGATCCATGCCCAGTGGGTGTTGACCGCGGCGCACTGCGTCGACAGCATGGACGGTTCGGGCAACGCATACTTCCTGACGGGCACCGACTGGGACGGCGGCCTCGAGCGCTACGTTCAGGTCACTGAGATGCACATGCAGCCGGACTACGCCGGGGGGACGGGTACCCACGACATCGGGTTGATGAAGCTCCAGAACACCATCTCGAACGTCGACCCCATGCCTCTGAACGACGATTCGGTCGGGAACCACTGGGTCGGTGATGACCTCACCTATGTGGGGTGGGGCAACAGCAACAACAGCGGCGGCGGCAGTGGCACCAAGCGCGAGGTGACCGTCCAGATCGATGCTGTGGACTGGTACAACATCTACACCTACGACGAGTCGGGAAACCAGGGCAATGTGTGTTCCGGGGACTCCGGGGGGGCTGCCTTGATGCCCATCGGCGGAGAGGGGTTCGAGCAGGTGGGCGTCAATGCCTTCATCTACGTGCGCACGGGTGGCCAGGCCAAGTGTGATCACCCGGAGGCTGGCGCGGGGGCCACCCGGGTCGACCCCTACCTGGACTGGATTGGCGAGTACGTGGACTACACCGTGGGCGGCGAGGGAGACGCTGACATCGACGTGGACAGTGACACCGACGCTGACGGAGACAGTGATGCTGACGTCTTCGACACCGGCTGGTGGGACGACGAGCTTCCTGCACGGCCGGACAGTGGAGAGACGACGGCTGGCGGCTGTTCTGTCACGCCGGGTCCCCTGGTGGGCTGGGGGCTGCCCCTCGTGGCCCTCCTGTGGCGTCGTCGGCGCTAGTCCTCTCGCACCATGACCACCACGACGGTGGTGTTGTCTTCCGTCCCGTTGGACAGGGCGCCCTCCAGCAGCGCCTGGGCCAGGTCTTCCGGGTGGTTGTTCTGGCAATACTGGCTGATGGCCTCGTCAGCCAGGGGGTCTGTCAGCCCGTCGGAGCACAGGATGAAGACATCGCCCGGCTCGGTCTTCCGGGTGGAGGTGTCGGGGTCCACGGGGCCGTGGTAGCCGACGGAGCGAGTGAGGATGTTCTTGTGGGGCACCACCCGGGCGAGCTCCGGGGTCAGGCGTCCCGCGTCGACTTCCTGTTGGACCACGGTGTGGTCTCGGGTCAGGCGGCGCAGGCGGTCGTCTCGCCACAGATAGGCGCGGCTGTCGCCCACGTGAGCCAGGTGTGCCTGTCCCTCTTCGATCAGCAGGACCACCAGCGTGGTGCCCATGTCCGCATAGGAGGGGTTTTCGGCGACGGCCTGGCGAATGTGCTGACCCGATTGATTCATCGCGTAGCGCAGGCGCTCGCGGAGCGTGTCGTGGGGATCCTCGACCATCGACTGGAGGATCGTCTCCTCGGGATCGTCTTCGCCCAGGATGATGTCCTGCACGGTTTTGACGGCGATGCGCGAGGCGACCTCGCCGGCTGCATGGCCTCCCATGCCATCGGCGACGATGAACAGTCCCCCATCCACGTCGACGAGCCAGTAGTCTTCGTTGTTCTCCCGGACAGGTCCGGTGTCACTGACAGCGTAGGCTTCGAACTGCATTCCCTATCCTTCAAGGGGACTATATATCGACCCCCAGGAGCTAATCGCGTATGAGCGTGGCCCTGCCCCCCGCTGAACCGGCTGATGGCGCGGAGATCGGGCCCTACCGGGTGATCGCTCGTCTGGGGCGAGGGGGAATGGCTTCGGTGTTCCGAGTGGAGCATCAACAGAGTGGTGCGCACCGTGCTCTCAAGTTGCTTCTTCCGGGTCTGGAGGAGCGCGCCGAGGCGCGGGAACGGTTTGCCGCCGAGTACCAGTTGTTGAGCCAGTTGGACCATCCCCACATCACCCAGGCCTATGACCAGGGCGAGTGGGCCGGACGCTCCTGGTTTGCGATGGAAGAGGTCGAGGGGGACGACCTGCGAGAACTTTTGCACCAGTGGAAGGACGATGCCCCCGCGGAGCGTTTCCGCAGGGCGGAGGATGTCCTGGTCCAGCTGGCCTCGGCCCTGGCCTACATCCATGAGCGAGGGCTGGTTCACCGGGACGTCACGCCGGGGAACATCCGGGTGAAGTCGGACGGGGTGGTGAAGCTGATGGACTTCGGCGTGGCCAAGTCGCCTGGCCGCGATCTGACCATTGCTGGCGAGATGGTGGGCACGGTGGCCTACATGTCTCCGGAACAGATCCGGGGTGAGCCGGTCGATGCCCGGACCGACCTCTATTCCCTGGGTGCGGTTCTCTACTTCATGGTTGCCGGCAAGCGACCCTTCAATGCTCGTACCCTGCCGGGGTACATGGAAAAGCACCTGAACATGGCGCCCAGGCCACCCCAGGAGCTTGATCCGTTTGTGCCGGCGCATCTCAACGAGATCGCCTTGCGCCTCCTCGCGAAGAAACCGGCTGAACGCTACGGCTCCGCGCGGCACCTGCTGGCGGTGCTCGATCGCACCAACCAGGCTGTGCGTCGTGTAGAGATGAAGCACTGGCCTCCGTCGTTGGTTGGACGGACAAGGGAACAGGCTCGTCTCCGGGAGTGTCTGGCGGCGCTGCCCTCTGGATGGGGCAGTGGCGTGCTTCTGGAGGCCCCGTCAGGCTACGGCCAGTCCCGCATTCTGGCGGAGATCCACTCCTGGGCGTTCGAGATGGGCATTCCGGTCGCATCGGGACAGTGCGACCCTGAGGACCCGCCCTTTGGCGGTTTTGCAGAGATCATGAGCGACCTCGTGGACGCAGACGAGCCGCTTCCACAGCCGCTCGAGGCGGCCTTTCGGAACGGGGAGGGCACAGTAGAGCGCTTCCTGGTGCTCGCGGCCTTTCGGGATCTTCTTCGGGAGAAGCTGCCGCGGGTGGTTCTCCTGGACGACGTGCACCACGCGGATCGAGGGACAGCGGACCTGTTGGCCTTCTTGTTGCGGAATCACCTGGGCCTGGCCGAGGACCCCGTGCTCTTCGTGATGACTCGCCGGCCACCGGAGGGTCCGGATCCGCTCCAGGATCTGCTCGATGATCCGGACCTGGGCCTGCTCCACATGGTCCTGGCACCACTGGACAGGACCTCGGTGGAAGAACTCCTGTTGCAGATCCTGCCAGACGATCTTCGGAGCAGGCGACTTGCAGATCGCCTGCGGCGAGAGGGCGAAGGCAACCCCCACTTCATCGTGGAGATGATTCGGGGCCTGGTGGAGGAGGGGGTGATCCGGGGAAACCAGGAAGGGGACTTCAGCCTGTCTCTGGAGCTTTCCGAGGTCACCCGCACCAAGCTTCCCCTGCCCAGCAGCATTCGGGAAGCGCTGCGGGAACGGCTCCAACCCCTGAGCCCCCAGGCCCGCGCCGTGGCCGCAGTGATTGCGATCGCGCGCCAGGAGATCAATCTCGATGTGCTGCTCGAAGCACTCGGAGAGACCGAAGAGCACCTGTTGGACCAGATCGACGAACTCCTGGATGGCGGGGTGGGCCGACAGCGCCAGGTGGGAACGGATGAGTTCTATGCCCTGGCCCGGCCCCGCCTGAGGGATCTCCTGCTGGAGTCCCTGACCCTGGAGCAACGCCAGGAGCTTCACAGGCGGGTGGGGACGGCGATCGAGCGTCTCTATCGACACCGAATCGGCTCGGTGGTCGACAGCCTGGCCTGGCATTTCGAGCAGGGGGGGGTGCCAGCCAAGGCCTACCCCTACCTGTCTGCAGCGGGTCGCCGACTCTACGACCAGTCTTTTGTTCCCGAGGCCCTGGACGTCTATGAGCGGGCCAGGATGATCGAACCCGATGCCCGGGAGTACCTGACCCTGGAGGAGGCGGATCGTCGCCTGGCGGATCTCCACCTGTTGCGAGGCCGTGCCCTGTTCCACATGGGACGCTGGAGCGGTGCCGGAGAGTCCCTGGCCAAGGCGGACGAGTTTGCGCGGTTGGTGGGGGATGACCACCTGAAGTCCCAGACCGCCACGGAGTTGGGGACCTACTACCGGTTCCTTCATCAATTCCAGGAAGCGACGGCCCATTTCACCGAGGCCCTGACCCTGGCAGAGCGGGTTGGGGATCCCCGGCTGCGGCCAATTGCGCTCCATGGTCTGGGTGCCGTCAACTGGGCGGACGGGGATCTGGACCAGTCTCGGCACTACATGCTCGAAGGGCTGTCCGTGGCGGGTTCGGTGCATGACGATCGAGCCATGGGTCTCTGCTACAACGGGCTCGGGCTGGTTGCGATGTGTCGAGGGCAGTCCTCGGACGCGCGGAAGTACCTGGAACAGTCCGCCAGCACCTTTGAGAAGCTCGGGCTCCTGGCATCCCTGGCCATCGCACGAGTCAACCTGGTCGAGCTCTCTCACCTGCAGGGCAACCTGCGCAAGGGGCTCCAGATTGCGGATCGAACCATCGCCCAGGCTCGGGAGGTCCACCACTCCCTGGGGATCGCCCTGGGGTTGCGCTACCGCTCCCTGATCCTGGTCGACCTGGGGAGGCTCCAGGAAGCCGAGGACAACGCTCGGGAAGCCTTGCGGCGGATCCAGGAGATCGAAAACAAAGACGACGAGGTGGGTGGCTGGGTGGCCCTGGTGCGGGTCCCCTTGAGCCGTGGAGACTACGCGGCTGCCCAGGACTGCCTGGAAAAGGTTCAGCCACTGCTGGCGGACTACGACTCCGAAGGGTTCGCCCCGCTGGTGAGTGCCTGGCGTGCCCGCTGCCAGGTCAATCTCGGAAAATTCGATGAGTGGGAGAGCCTGCTCGCCGAAGCAGAGACGCTTGCATTGGGTGCCTGGCCCCACAACCTGTGTCGCCTGGACCTGGTGGCTGCGCGGACCTTTGCGGTGGTGGAGCGTCGCCACCAGGCGGTCCAGCGGGCCGAGGAGGCCCTGAACCGAGCGGAGGGTTGTGGGTACAAGCTCTATTCCTTGAAGGCGCACTGCTTCATCGCTGAGTGGTCTCCCGACCCCGCGATCGCCGCACAGCACAAGAAACTGGCCGATGGCCTGGCGCGTTCGCTGGGGGGGAGCATCTCCCGGGATGATCGGCCGGGGTTCATGGCGATGTTCGGGTTGGCATTTGAGGGGTGAACAACCAGGGCCCAGGGATGGGGTGGGCAAGTGTGCCCTTGCTCGGGGTCCAGGGGGGTCTGTCCCGGCTTCGTCGGTGTTTCCACTGGGGCTATGATTCAGCCTTCTCGGCGGGCCTCCCGTTCCGTCGGAGTTCCTCTCGAGCGCGATGTCCGAACCCTCCTCCAGGGCGGGTGTCCCTCCCATGGGCACCCGCGTGGGCCCCTACCTGCTCCAGGAGCACGTGGGCAGTGGTGGCAATGCACGGGTCTTCAAGGCCCTGGGCCCCGACGGGGGCGTTGTGGCCCTCAAGCTGCTTCACCCGGGCTGCGCGACAGCTGGAGACCTGAAGCGCTTCGAGCGGGAATTTCATTCCCTGCGCCGGTTGGACCATCCCAATGTCATCCAGGTGTACGACTCTGGGGAAGCGGAGGGCCAGGCCTGGTTGGCGATGGAGTACGTGGACGGTCCGGAGCTTGGGGTGCTCATCAAGGGCTGGGAAGAGGAGAATCCCCCGGACCGCTGGATCCGTGTGGAGCGCATTCTGCGTGGACTGTGTGCGGCCCTGCTCGCGGTCCACGAATCCGGCATCGTTCACCGGGATCTCAAGCCCTCAAACGTCCTCGTCGGGGCGGACGGAAAGCCCAGGCTCACGGACTTCGGGGTGGTCAAGGGCGATGACCTCTTCTCCACGAACCTGACGGTCGCGGGGCAACTGCTGGGCACCGTCGCCTTCATGTCGCCTGAGCAGATCACCGGTGAGGGCCTGGATGCACGTTCCGACCTCTACGCCCTGGGGGCGATTCTCTATGTGCTGCTGACCGGGCAGAGGCCGGTGGTGGCGGACAGCATTGCGTCGTACCTGGCCCGTCACCTTGCCAGTGAGCCCATCCCTCCCAGGGAGGTCCGTCCGGACATTCCTGTTCGCCTGGAGAGGGTCTGCCTGCGCCTGCTCCGCAAGGACCCTGCCGGGCGGTATGCCTCGGCGTCTGAGGTGGTCGCGGCCCTGGATGGGCTCTACGATGACCCCGGACCCAAGCTCCAGGGCCGGGACAGCGCCCTGGCTCTGGCCAAGGAGGTCCTGGCGGGGGTCGGTGAAGAAGGAGCCTCGTCGCTGGGCTTGCTTGGACCTGCTGGTTCGGGACGCACGGCCATGATCGAGGCGGTGAAGGAACTGGCAGGAGGGATGGGGGTGTCCGTCTGTCGTGCTGCTGGGGAATGGCCCGAGGGAAGTCCCCTGGTGGTGCTGGTGGATGACCTGCACCTTCGGGAGGGACTTCACCTGGGCGAGTTGATCCAGCGAGTCCAGGCCAGAGGGGCCTTGCTGGTCTGGAGTGCTGTGGCGGATGCGGGGGCCAGACAGCCGGCCAGTCCCAGCCTGATGCCCCAGCTCTCGCAGCTGCAAGGGCCGACCGTGGCCCTCTCACCCCTGGACAGATCGAACACCCTGGCGCTCTTGCGCAACCGGGGTGTGGTCGGCCAACTCGGCCCGGTGTTGGGCCGACGCCTCCACGAGGAACTCGGTGGATGGCCGGGCTCCATTGTCGAGCAGTTGGAGTGCCTGGAGTCCCAGGGGTGGTTGAAGCGTTCAGGAACGCGACTCACCGCTGATGTGGAGATGGAGGGGTTTCGCTCGGCTGCCCTGCCGGTCCCCGAGCTTCGTCGTCTCGACCTGGTCTCACGAATCGCCGAGATCTCACCCACCGCCCGGCGAATGCTCGAAGTCGTCGCCGTGGTGGGGGGGCGGGCCCACACCGAGCTCCTTCGTTCCATTGCGCCGGTCTCCAGCGCTGAACTTTCTGAACTGGCCTCTCTGCGCCTGGTTCGGATCGAGGAGGATGGCCTGGAGCGACTTGTGGTCCTGCAGGCCCCGGGGCTTGGCCGGGTGCTGTGCGAGAGCCTGGAGGACTCCCACCGGGTCGCGCTTCATGGACAGGTGGCGGAGGCGCTCCTGGCCAGGCACGCCCGCCGCCCTGGAGCGATGGCTGCAGTGATGGCGGACCACCTTGTCCAGGCGAACCAGTCCGAACGCGCCTGGCCTTTGTTGGTGCAGGCAGCTCGAAGGGCATCCAGGCGCCGCGATCCGGTCAAGGTCCTGGCCTTGACGAACCAGGCCCTGGAAGCAGGGGTCCTGGCCCGTGAGGGCTTGCCTGAAGCGGAGGTCGCCCGGCTCCAGGGGCAGACCCTGGCCTTGCGGGGACAGGCCATGCTGGCCTGTCAGCGTCCCCTCGAGGCCAAGGAGATCCTGACCGAAGCACTGGCGTTGGGCGACCCCGAGGAGTCCATGGTCCAGGCGGCGCATTCCGCGCTCGGGGCCGCCCTGGTGGCTCTGGGCCTGCCGGAGCAGGCGGCACAGCTCCTGGAGCCGTTGATTGGCCGTCTGGAAACCGGTCATCCTGCCCGTCCGTCGGTTTTGCGTGCCATGGCTGAGGCCCAGCGCCTTCTGGGAGACCTTGAGGCCAGCGAGGCCACCTGGCGCGAGGGGCTGGCTCTGGCCCGAGACCTGGGCAGCCAGGAGTCCGAGGGCCTGTGTCTGCTGGGTCTTGCCGGGACGGTGCTTCAACGGAACCAGCTCGTGGAGGCCCGGGAGGAGTTGGTCCTTGCAAGGCCGCTTCTTCGGTCGGCCCGATCCCAGAATGAAGCCCGCTGCGTGAGGTACCTGGCGGAGTTGGAGGCTCTGGATGGTCGGTATCGAACGGCGCTGAGCCTGGCGGACGAGGCAGCGGACCTTGCCCAGGCTTGTGAGGACCTGGAGACGTGGAGTGGTGCCCTCAACGTCACCGCGGAAATTCTGACCCTGGCTGGGAGGGAACGAGACGCGGCGCGACTGTACAGCGAGATCCGGACCGTGCGAGGGGCCCTCGAACTCCAGTCGCAGGGGCCCTGTCTCTCACTTCAGGCCAAGTCCTCTCTGGATGAGGCCCGGGGTCTTGAGGCAGAAGGAGACCATTTTCCTGCCCTGGGGCGCCTGGAGGAAGCATGGTCGAATCTTCCCGATCGCGGGGCTGGTGGATTGGCCCACCAGGTGGCTCTGGCTCTGTGTCGTCTGGATCCGGACACCCATCGACACGGCCGGGCGAGCCAGATTGCACGGGCCATTGCCGAGGAGCTTCCCCCGGACCTGGCCGCGAGTTTTCGGGCCCGTCCCGATGTGCAGGACCTGTTGGGCTAGTTCAACAACAGATTTCTGCCACGGCCAGGGTGTCTCCAGCGGCTTAAGTCGTCGCCGTGACCCCGTACGAGACCGCAGTAACTGACGACGATCCCATCCTGTCCATGGGCGGGATCGAAGTCGAACCCGGGGGCCGGGTCGGGCCCTATGTCTACAAGAGCCTGATCGGCCGGGGAGGAATGGCCCACGTGGTGCGGGCAGAGGATCCTGATGGACGCCAGGTGGCGCTCAAGATCCTCAAGCCCAACCGCTTCAAGACAGGACTGGCTCGTTTTCGGCGAGAGTTTCGCGCGATGGCCCGCATCCACCACCCGAACGTGGTCGGTGTGGAGGCCTATGGCGATATCTATGGCCACCCCTACATCGCCATGGAGTACGTGAAAGGGGAGGATCTGCACCAGGTGATCCGGTCCTTCCGAGAGCTGGACTCCGGCCCGGAGAGCGTGCGCTGGCGCAATTGTGAAGGGATCCTGGTCGATGTCTGCCGTGCGCTGGCTCATGTACATGCCCGGGGCCTGGTCCATCGGGATCTCAAGCCGTCCAACATCCTGCTCAACCCCGAAGGGCGGGCCAAGTTGACGGACTTCGGCATCGTCAAGGACCTGCTACCCACGGCGGATCCGGACACCAGCCCGAACCTGGTCGGGACCTGGGCCTATGCCTCGCCGGAGCAGATCACTGGACGCCCGTTGGATCAGCGTGCGGACCTCTACAGCCTGGGCGTGATCCTGTTTGCCATGCTGACAGGCCGTCGTCCCTTTGCCGCCGAGGACATCAAGGGGTATCGCAAGGCGCACCTGGAATTGCCCCCGGCACGGCCTCGAGACCTGATGCCGGACATGCCGGTCCACCTGGAGGAGATCTGTCTGCGTCTCCTGCGAAAGTCGCCGCGAGATCGCTTTCAGTCGGCTCGGGAAATCCTGTTTCGGCTTGAGCAGACCGAGCCCGAATTCAGTGTGCGGAGTGAGGGCGAGGGCTGGATTCCTCCGTTGGTCGGTCGCGAGGTCGAGGTCCAGACCCTGCACGAGGTGCTGGCACGGCTCCAGGCCGGCCGAGGTGGCCTGGTGAGCCTGGAGGGTCGGGCAGGCCTGGGCAAGTCCCGTCTCCTGGGGGCGGTGGAGGATCGAGCCACCCGGCTGGGCATCCTGGTGCATGCAGTGCGAGCCCGGGATGGCGGCACGGGGCTCCAGGGACTGCTGGACCTGGCGAGGACCGTCAACCGGGAGTTGCCTCAGCCTCCTCAGAGTCTGTCCCAGACCCTTGCGCTCTGGTCCCGAGGCGGTGTGCACGGGGCTGATGCGCCCTACCGGCTGCTGGATGGTCTTCGAGAAGGCCTCCTGGAGATGCTCCATGAGGGCCCCCAGGTGCTGATCTACGACGATGTTCACTGGGCCGGTGACCGTGAGTTGGAGCTGCTCGGGGCATTGACGAGACTCGCGGCGGAGCGGCCGCTGCTGCTGGTTCTCGCACGGCGATCGGAGGTGGAGCGTGAACCCCTGGATCGCCTGGTGGCCGGAGACCGCACGAAGCTCGCCGCCCTGAGGTTGCCCATCCAGCCACTGGAGGAGTCTGCGGTGGAGGCGTTGGTGGCCAGCCTGATTGGCACCGGCGAGAAGTCCGCTGTCCTGGGCCAACGTCTGCACCAGGTCACCGAGGGAAATCCGCTCTTCATTCACCAGTACATGGCCTCGCTTCTTCACTCGGGGGTGTTGGCTCGTCGGGGACGGCGTTTCGAGTTGGGGGTGGACACCGAGGAGATCGCCAGTGGCCACCTGGAGATTCCCCGCGGGGTACGCGAGGTGGTCTCCGAGCGCATCCAGGACCTCACGGGGCGAGAGTTGCGGGTTCTGCGCACCCTGGTGGTCGCAGGCCGGGAACTGGAGCTCGACCTGTTGCTGGATGTCCTCTGTGAGGACGAGGAACCGATCCTCGATGCCCTGGATCACCTGTTGCGGCGAGGCATCATTGTCGAGCGAAGAGACCAGGTCGTGGTTCAGCACGAGGTCGCTCACCAGCTGGTCCGGGACCTGGTCTACCGGGATCTCTCCCCCGAGATGCGCCGCTCCCAACACAAGCGGTTGGCCCGGACCCTGGAGGCCCGCACGAGTCGCTCTGCCCGGCGTACGGCACTCATCGGGGAGCACTACCGACTTTCCGGTGAGGCGGGCAAGGCCTTCTGCCTGCTTGTGGATGCGGCGGAGCGGATGCACGGTCGTTGGCTCACTGGGGCCGCCTGGGAGCTTGCAACCCGGGCTGCGGCCCTGGAAGACCTGGCTCGAGTGGACCTGACCTCGGCGGAGATGAGTTCGTCTCTGGTCCACCTGTTGCGGGTCCAGGGCGAGGTGCTCTACGGGCGGGGAGAGTGGGCCCTGGCCCAGCGGAGCTTCGAGCGCCTCCTCGACCTCACCGAGAAGCGACGGGATGAGCCGGAGGCCGTTCGCGCAGCCATCCGGTTGTCTCGGGCCCTGCACCGGACCAGGAACCAGGAACGGGCGAACCACCTTGCAGAAGAGGCCCTCAAGAGCGCCCGGCAACTCCATGACCGGGAAGCCGTGGCGATGGCCTTGCACGAGCTCGCCACCTTTGCCTGGGATGCCGGGGATCTGGCCCGGACGGAACGGCTGGCCCAGGAGGGGCTGGTGTTGACGGTGGGCGATGCCATGGCCCACATTCGAGGGGAACTCCTGCTGGCCCTCACCGCGGTCCAGGCGGCCAGGGGGAGCTTGACCCTGGCTGCTCGAGGACTCATCGAGGCCGAGGGACTGTTTCAGTTGCTCGGTCGCAAGAGCATTCGCACAGTGGCGCTGTGCAACCTGGCAGAGATGTTGATCTGGCAGGGGCAGCTCTCGGGAGCCATCGCCCGCGCCGAGGAGGCCCTGGCCACTGCCACCGAGGTTGACTACCGGGTCGGCCAGGTCGTGGGGAGGCGGATTCGCGCCGAAGCCTGGCTGGAGTTGGGCCAGGTGCAGGAAGCCAGGGTCCAGATGGAGCAGGCGCTGGCAGAGGCCACGGAGATCGACCTGACGCCCGAGATGATCGCCTCCAGGCACGGGCTGGCGCGGTTGGCGGCCCTCCGCAAAGATGCGAGTGCCACGGAAGCCCACGTGTCGGTGGCACGGGCTCTGGCAGAGCGGCAGGACCCCGAGCGCTATGCGCCGGCCCTGGTGGCTTTAAAGGCCTGGGCCTGTGCCTTTACCGGCGACCACGACGATGCCGCTCGCATGCTGGGCCAGGTCGAACGGACCCTGGAGAAGCTCCCGGTGCCTCGACGCTGCCAGGTCATGCTCTCCGCTGCCCAGGCTCATGCGGCCCTTGGTGCCGCGGAAGATGCCCGCCGACTGGCCGGAGAGGCTGCTGGTCTTGCGGGTTCAAGGGGCTTTCGCCTCTGGGATCTACAGGCGCGTTGGCTCCTGGCCCAGGTCAGCGATGACCCCACAGCCTCGGCCGCGTGGCGGATGGAGGCAGTCGAGCGCGCCCGGGATCTCCATGACGAATTGGACCTGGACCATCGCAGGATCTACCAGGCCCACCCCGATGTGTCGCCGTTGCTCGCCAGCGACTAAGTGGGCACATCTTGTAGGTTGAGCGAGAGCGGTGACACCATCCTCGCCGCGGAGCCTCGAGGACAGTCTCTCAAGAAGTGACGGTCCGTACCGAATGAGAAACACTGTGTATGTAGTTACTTCGGGACTTTTGGTGGGGTCGCCATGCACCCATGGCTGAAACCGGCGTTCTGGCTGCTCGTTCTCTCGTCCCTGGGACTCTGGGCCCTGAATGGATCAGTGGTGGTCCGCCTGCCCGAGGAAGGCGCCCGACTGAAGGCCCTTCAACTGGCCTCGTCCCTGGCCCAGGAAGAGGGCCTGCAGGGGGGTGGCCTGCCCAGGACAAACAAGGCGCTTGCGGAGCAGGACACGGTCGTGTCGGCATCTCCCCACGTGGGTGGTGACGGTCCGGGAGAGGCATTGGGTACCCCGGAATCCGACGAACCCAGGGCCCCGCTGTCGACCACCGCTTCCCCTCGCCAGTTGTGTTCATGGGACCTGGAGTGCGACCTGTTGTCGCGGTGTGTGGAGGGTGCCTGTGCCGATGGGATCCGGACCTGCAGCGAGGACAAGAACTGTGGTGCTGGGGCCCGGTGTTCCCAGGGAACCTGCAGCCCTGGGGGCCGGGTGTGTGCGCACCGGGGCGACTGCGCCGATCAGGCCCTGTGCCTGCTGGGCCAGTGTGTTCCGGACCGAGGCACCTGCGCGAATGACAGGGAGTGTCGAGAGGGCGATCGTTGTGTCCAGGGGGTCTGCAGCCTGGGGGCTCGGGACTGCTCTCGGGATGCTGACTGCGGCGTCGAGCATCGCTGCGTCCTGGGCCACTGTGGGGGCAAACGTCGAGGCTGCAACCTGGACATCGAGTGCGACAAGACCGAGCGTTGCGAGCTCAACTCCTGCCAGTCAGGGCTGCGGGAATGCGTTGGCGACAGCGATTGTGAATCGTGGGGGCGTTGTACTGCTGGAATCTGCACCCCCGGAAAGCGAAAGTGCAGGGACAAAGCCGACTGTCCTGCCAGCCAGGCCTGCGTGCACGGAGGCTGTGCAGTAGAGCGGCTCCGCTGCAAGGTGGATCTGGACTGTCCAGGAATGGGCCGCTGCGTCCTGCGGACCTGCACCCCCTGAATCCAGGGCGGATCCTGTAGGTCAGCCGCCGAGGGGCTCAGCCCTCGCTGCTCTCTTCTACTGGCTCGCTGCTGAACACCGTGGACAGGTCTTCGGCTGCTTCGCTGGCCAGGACCTTGTGGAGTTTGACCAGTTCCCGGGTGTGGGTGCTCTTGCCGTACCAGGTCTCCTTGCCATCGGGGTTGTTGCCCTTGGACACGGTGACCTGGGTGGTGGTGCCGTCCTCGGCGGTGGCGGTCAGGGTGAAGGCAGTCTCCAGTCCAGTGGGCACGTCTTCGGACTGGACGAAGCCGGCACTGCGCAGGCGGAAGACCTTGTCCAGCCACGCCTCAGCCACGTCGTTGGCCACCTCGGTGCCAGGCATCGCCCAGAAGGCGGCGTCCTTGTCGTCCCGGTTCTTGTGTTCCAGGGTGACCTTTTCGTTGCCCCCAAGGCTCATGACCTCGACCTGGACGACCTCGTCCTTGTCGGTGGGAATCAGGTTCCGCTCGGGCAGACGGCTCTTGGCGAACTGCAGGGGCTTGAAGATCTGGTTGTCCACCAGGTAGACCTTGCCGGACTCGGTGTCTCGCACATAGCGATCCTTGATCCCGTAGGCCTCTCCACCGATCTCGAGGACCCGGTCTGGCTTGCCGTTGCGGTGGAGGGTGAGGATCGCATCGGGCTCGTCCAGCCCGAACTCGGCGACCTTGTCGTCAGCGACGTTGATCTGGCGTCTGGCGGTCAGCGGGGCCAGGGAATCGAGCATCTTCTGGCCGGCGGCGCCTGCCAGGAAGGCCTTCTTCGTCTCTTCCCGGACCATCTCGACAGGAGCCTCCTCTTCAGCCTCTTCTTCAGCGGGCGCTTCGTGGGCTTCGTGGGCTTCGTCGGAGTGATCGTCATCCACCGCAGGGCTCTCGGGTTCGTCGGCAATGACATCCGCCGGGTCGTCCTTGGGCTTGGGCTTCTCCTTGATCTCGACGAGATCGACCCAGAGGTACCGCCCGATCTCGTCGTTGCGGACCTCGATGTACACGTTTAGCTTCTCGCTGGTCCACTTCAGGCCGGCCAGGCTTTCGCTGTCGCCGGCCACCAGGACCACGCCGTCCTCGGGCTCCCCGACGTCCTCGGCAGTCCAGGACAGGTAGCTGGCGGTAAGAAGTCCAATCAGCAGGACCAGGTAGATGTTGACGGTGCGGTTCATCAGGAATCTCCCCTCTCACGGCGACGCAGGCGGACCACTCCGAACAGGAGGATGAGGAAGGGCACGCCCATCACGGTGCTGTAGAAGAAGGCGACGTCCTCCTCCTTGGCGTGCTTGATCTTCACGTCCTCTTCGTTGTTGGTCTCTCCAGAGGACTCCGCCTCTCCGATGAGCCAGTTGATCCCGTCGTAGACGAAGCGCTGATTGCCCAGGTTCTGGAGGGCAAAGTCGCTGAACAGGTTGGCGTCACCCACGACGACCGCACGGTGCGGGGTCTCCCCGGCACCCAGGGACGCCGCAGCGATCGGGCGGATCTTCTTCTTCTCACCGCCGTCCTTGTCGAGTTCCAGGTTGCCGTTCAGGTCCGCCCAGGCATCCGACTGGCTGCGCACGGTGATGGTGACCGTGGCGTCGCCTTCCTTGGTCTCCTCCAGGTAGGTCGCTGTCGGGGTGAACAGGAAGAGCTGGCTGCTGTTCTTGGACAGGACCCGGGTGGAGTCGTGGCTGCTGAAGCGGTCGGTGCCGAGGTTCAGGCGGTCGCTCCTGGTCCGGGTCAGTGGCACGAACTTGGTCTCCTGGGCCAGCACACCTTCACCCATCTTCAGGCCGAGGTCGGCGACCAGGTCCTGCAGCGGGTCCTCGCCTCGTTCCAGGTCCGTGGCCTCCTTGCTGTAGTCGGGCTCCAGGGCCACGAAGAGGGACCCGCCCCCTTGTGCATAGGCGCTCAGGGCCTCGACCTCGGGCTCCAGGAAGGGCTCATCCGGCCCCAGAACGAAGACGATGTCGGCATCGTCGGGCACGGCCTCGGCCAGGCCATCGGCCATCCCGAGTTCCTTGACCTTGAAGTTCATCGCCTGGAGGAGCTTCTTGAGTGCCGCAACCTTGTCCATGGGGCCGCCGGAGCCCTTCCAGGACAACTCGCCGTGACCCACGGTCAGGTAGGCGTAGCGGTCCCCCTTGGCGACCTTGATGATCAGTTCCTGGACCTCGGTGTCGAGCTTCTTGAGGGTGCGCTTGGCGTCGTCCAGCTCGGTCCCGACCTTGAGGGTCTTGGTGACGGGCTTGTTCTCCGGATCCGGGGCATCCTCGCCCAGGACGATTTCGCCCTGGGTGATGGCGATGTAGCCGTTGTCCCGCACCTTGAGAGCCTTGGCCAGCCTCGGCTCCGCGGCGTGATCCAGGAAGCTCACCCGGAAGTTGGGGCTGTCCAGTGGCTCGAAGTAGGCCTTGAGCTCGTTGTAGGTCTCCGCGCTGCTGGGCAGGAAGATGCGGGCGTCCAGGGGCTCGTCGAGGTTTTCGACCAGTGCGTGGGTGGCACTGCCGGCCTCGGAGGTCTTGAAGTAGGTCAGGTCCCACTTCTTGTTGTGGTCACTGGCCAGGAAGTTCAGGGGGAACACCAGGGCAATGCCCAGCGCGGCAGCCAGGCCATTGGCAGCAGCCTGCTGGATGCGCCGGGGCTGGACCACGATGGGGCTGTCGTTCAGGGCGTGGTCCACCGTGATCATGGGCAGGCTGCCGGACAGCAGCAGGATGGGCCAGAGGGCGCCGAAGACTCCTTGCCATCGTCGCTCCATCTCGTCAGCAAAGCCCATGGCCTCGATGAACGCGTCGGTGGTCAATCCGTAGACGACCAGCCCGAACACGCCAAGGAGGGCCCACTTCAGGGTGCTCCTGTGAGACGGTTCTCTCTGGCAGGCCTTGTAGAGCAGGAACAGTCCGGCGAGGAGACTCGCTCCGCCTCCGCCACAGAGAATCGGATGCAGGGACTCGTCGCCGCCGTACAGGCGCTCTGCCGCGAAGAGCAGTGCCAGGCCGAGGATGTAGAGGATGACAGGGCGGCTCATCGCCATCTCCTCGCTGCCATCCAGTGGGTGGCCAGCATCAGGAATGCAAATGTGACGGACAGGTAGTAGACGACGTCTTCCAGGTTGATCCGGCCACGCTGGAAGGGCTGGAAGTGCCGGTCGTACAGGCTCAGGTAGCTGAAGATGTCATTCAACGGCGGCTCGGTGATGCGTCCCAGGAGCCAGCTCAGGATGAACAGGCCCACGATGACACCGGCGACGACCGCGGCGACCAGCTGGCTCTTGGACAGTGCGGAGGCAAAGGTGCCGATGGCCACCACCGCGCTGCCGGTCAGCAGCAACCCGGAATAGCCGGCGATGATGTGCCCATAGCTGACCTTGCCTTCCAGGAAGATCAGTGCCGGCATGTAGCCCGTCAGCGCGATCATCAGGGTCAGGAACCCCATCGCGGAGAGGTACTTGCCTCCGACCACCTGCCAGTCGCTCAGGGGAGAGCTGTCCACCAGCACGATGGTCCCGGTCTGTCGCTCTTCGGCGATGAGCCGCATGGTGAGCAGCACGGCCGCCGTGACGATGAACCCGAAGGTCCAGTAGAAGAAGTCCTCCAAGACGGCAGTGCTGTACTTGGACGTCTTGCCCACGGCGAAGACGTTGAAGGCCAGTCCGTTGAAGAACAACAGCGCGGCGACGACCAGATACCCCCAGAGGGAGTTGAAGTAGGCCGACAAGTCGCGTCGAGCGATGAGGAGCATGCCTCGCATTTGAGCGATCTCCCTGGTGTCAGTTCCCGGCCGTGAGGCCGAGGAAGATCTGTTCGAGTTCGGTCTCGGCGTTCCCGAGGTTCCGGAGGCCCAGGCCGGCGCCGACGAGCGCTTGAACAAGCTGCTCCCGGTCGTCCTGGGTCAGGGTCACGTCGGCGTCCAGCAGGTCGCCGCGTGGGGTGAGCTTGAAGTCGGTGACGGAAGCAGACTCGCCGAGAACCTTTTCCAGGGTCGCCTGGTCTCCCCGGACAGTCAGCGACAGGCGGTTGCCGCCGGCCAGGCGATGGCTCAACTCGTCCTCAGTGCCCTGGGCGACCAGCTCGCCGTCGTTGAGGACGAGGATCCGGTCGCAGGTCTGGGAGATCTCGCTGAGGATGTGGCTGCTGATGAGCACGGTGCAGTGCTGCTTCAAGGTCTTGATGACCGAGCGCATCTCCACGATCTGCACCGGGTCCAGGCCGCTGATCGGCTCGTCGAGAATGACCAGGCTGGGCTCGTGGATGATGGCCTGGGCGATCCCCACGCGCTTTCGGTAGCCGTGGGAGAGGGTGTCGATGACCCGATCGGCCACGTGGGCGATCTGGCAGATCTCCAGGACCTGGAGAAGTCGGGTTGCCAGGGCCTCCTCGTCGCGGCTCTTCAGTCGGCCAGCCCAGAGCAGGAAGTCCCGCACCCGCATCTCGGTGTAGAGCGGGGGGTCTTCTGGAAGAAACCCGATCTTCCCCCGCAGGCTGTCTGGGGCCTCCAGCGCATCGACGCCACCGATGCGTACGCTGCCTGCGTTGGGTAGTAGAAGTCCGGCCAGGACCTTGAGGGTAGTGGACTTCCCTGCGCCGTTCAGGCCCAGGAATCCCACGATCTCGTTGGAGCCAATCGCGAAGGACACATCCCGAACTGCGGGCTGGGTGCCATAGTAGCGGGTGAGTCCGCTCACCTCGATCATGTCGTCATCCTCTCTCTATACGGGGCAGACTTCTAGCGCAGCGTTCGCTGACGTCAAGGAAAGAGGTCTGGTGGACCCGCGTAAGACGTCGAGGGCCCCGCCGGGAATCCGACGGGGCCCAGGACACTCGATGGTGCAGTACAGCGACCCGTCTCCAGGTCCAGAAGGCACCGAAATCTGCCGGTGGAAGGCCAATTCCTCCACCGATTACACCCAGGCTTTACCCAGCCGGGGTGTCTGGACTGCTCCATCGAGAATTCACCCAGGCCAGTAAGCAAGGGCCGTGCCAACTTGATCCGGGCGTGATCTGGGGGGTTCGGGCCGCAGATCTGGGGTGCAATTGTCCCAGATGGGATCTGAACACCCAAGATCCCGGGACTTTAGCGCCCCAGTCCCTGGGTTTTTGCTGACATCTCCCTGACAAGAGTGTCCAGGATCGAGAGCCCGGCGGCGACGTGGGGGGTCTTGTCTCGCGGGTTGTACCAGCGGAAGTAGTCTCGCCAGGTGGCCGGCTCGAGGAGCCGGATGCCGGAGCGGGTGAGTTCTACCAGGAAGGAAGGGGTGCCATAGGTCCCGTAGATGTGGTCGATCTCCATGCCGAGGCCGCGGAACCAGGACATGTTCCGGGCCAGCTGGTTGATTCGATAGGGCCGCCCCGGCATGTCGGCGACCATGCTTTCCGCCAGGGCCCGGTGACGCCCCTGGTCGTCCGGTGCATCGTAGCGACCTGCCCAGGGAAAGTAGACATAGCCCCCGAAGGCGTGGAGGGAGACAGCGGCATCAAAGCCGGTGGCCGCCAGGCGATCCACGACCCGGGACTCCGGCTGACTCAGGGCAGCGGGGCTGGTGTAGTAGTAGCGCCTGGTGAAGGGAAGCCGAGCCCACAGGTTGTCGTTTTCGCGGTTCACCGAAAAGTCCCGGTTCAGGTCCACCCGGTTGGCATTGGCCCGGCGATAGGTCCTGGGTCTGTGGGCCAGCAGATCCTCCTCGGTCCGCCAGCGGCCGTCCCGGTTGACCACGGGAACCACGACCAGTTCCATGCCTGGAGGAGGCGCGGTGGCGTACTGTTCGATGAAGGCGACGGCGACCTCGGCGCCGATCCACTCCAGGGCGTGGAGTTGGGCGAAGACCAGCAGGCGCTGTTGGACGGGAAGGGTCCGGTCCTGCACCGAAAAGGCCCAGATTCGGCGTTTCTCGACGGTCAGACCGATGCATTGTGGCAGGACCGTGGAGGGATTTTCCTGTGCCACCCTGGCCAGGCGATGCCAGAGGGTGGCCTCGAAGTCCCAGCCCTCGGCTCGTTCCGGATGTTCGGAGGGGGCCCTGCGGGTGGCGGCCCAGGTGGGGAAGTCCTGGTCCGGACAGGGGCGATCCACCGTCGGGGGCGGGGGCCCTGAAGCGCCTTTCCCGGGGACCGGGCGGTCCACGTCGAGCTCGCCGGCCAGGGAGATCGCCGTCAACAACAGGGTGAGGACCATCACGGCAAGAGCTTAGTCGCAAACCGGGGCCTGGTGCGTGGGACTCGGCGCACCCGGTGGTGAAGATCTCCGGGGCGCCCCGTCCAGGGATTCCTGGTGCCCGGGGGAGGGCAAGGAAGGGAGTCACCCCTGAACTTCTCACGATAGGGACGGGCCTCTTGGGAGGTCCCGATGTCCCCGTCTGCCCCTGGCAGCATCAGCCCCCTGGACGGCCATGTGCTGGAGCCGGTGGTTTCCACACCGGTCGAAGAGGTGGCGGACCTGGTCCTGGAGGCTCGGCGGGCCCAACCTGCCTGGGCTGCTCAACCGCTGAATGCCCGGTGCAAGGCGGTCCTTGGCTTTGCCCGTGCCGCCCTGGAGCGCCACGAGGAGATCGTGGCCATCCTGGTGGCCGAGACCGGCCGCAGTGCCCTGGAATGTGGGTTGAACGAGGCCAATGGCATCCTGGAGTACGCCCGGGGAGCGGTCCAGGTGGCGCGGAAGGCGCTGAAGCCGGAACGGGTGAGGCTGAACCCCGTCGCCTTTCCGGGCAAGCGGGCGGTGATCGAAACCCTGCCGCGGGGGGTGGTGGGCATCATCGCGCCCTGGAACTACCCCCTTGGGATTTTCTTCAAGTCGCTTTTTCCGGCCCTGCTGACAGGAAACGCGGTGATCCTGAAGCCCTCGGAACACACGCCGCGCTCCGGGGGATGGCTGGCCCGGGTGGCGGCAGACACCCTGCCTCCGGGACTGGTCCAGGTGGCCCAGGGGGGTGGAGCCGTGGGTGCCGAAGTCCTGGAACAGGTGGATGCGGTGGTGTTTACCGGGTCGGTGGCCACCGGGCGTCGCATCGCCGCACGGGCCGGGGAGCGACTGATTCCCTGCTCGGTGGAGTTGGGGGGCAAGGATGCTGCCATCGTCCTCTCGGACTGCGACCTGGGTCGCACGGTCGCTGGCATTGCCCAGTGGTCCATGCACAACGCGGGTCAGAACTGTGCGGGGATCGAGCGGGTGTTCGTGGAAGAGGCCTTCGCCGACACCTTTGTGCCGGCCCTGGCTCGGGCCATCTCCCGGCTCCGGGTGGCGCAGGGCACCGGGGACAGCGAGTTGGGACCCCTGCAGAATTCCCAACAACTGGGCATCGTCGAGGCCCATGTCGCCGACGCGCGGGAACAGGGGGCGCAAGTGCTCTGTGGCGGATCGCGGGTGGGTGCCGGCTGGGGCTACTTGCCCACCCTGATCGATCACTGCCGCCCGGGGATGAAGATCGTCGACGAGGAGACCTTTGGGCCGGTGCTGGCCGTGGTGCGGGTGCCGGATGCCGAGGCGGCCATCGAACAGGCCAACGCCTCCCGCTATGGCCTCAACGGCAGTGTCTGGACCCGGGACCTGGCCCGTGGCGAGGAGTTGGCCCGCCGCCTGGAGGTGGGCATCGCCAATGTGAACAACCACAGCTTCTCAGGCATCGTGCCCCAGATCCCCTGGACCGGGGTCAAGGAGACCGGACCCGGGGTGGCGGCCAGCCGCTTCAGCTATGGCACCTTCACCCGGCCGCGCACGGTCCTGGTGGATCGCAACCGACAGCCTGACCCGTTCTGGTTTCCTGTAGACGCTCACCTGGTCACCCTGGCAGGGGCGGTCCGGGACCTGTCTCTGGGCACCCTCTCGGCTGCATTTCGCCTTCTGTCCGTGCTCTCCAGGAGGACCCGGGCCATTCGAGCCCTGGGCGATGAGATGAACGAGGACAGCCCCCGGACTTGACGGCGAGCCCCAGACGGGCGACAGCGCCCTGTGCGCACCCTTCGCTTTGACCGTGGAACCCTGTTGATCGACGGCATCTCGCCTGGCGAAGAACCGCCGGGTTTCACCTGGGACGGCCGGGTCGAGCGCTTTCGCGGGGATGCCCACCTGTACCGGGACGTCGTGCTGCAGTGGCACCGGGCCGGGACCGCCTGGGAGGACGAGGCCAGGGCCTACTCCAAGCTGGAGGACCTGGTTCACCACACGGATCGGGAGGCCCGGGACTACCAGTCTGCAGCGCTGGAAGCCTGGAGGCTCCGGGGGCGGGTGGGTTGTGTGATCCTGCCCACCGGCTCCGGAAAGACCTACGTGGCGGAGCTCTGCATTGCGGATGCCCGGCGCTCCACCCTGGTCCTGGCCCCCACCATCGACCTGGTGAGCCAGTGGGTCCGGGTGTTGGAGCAGGCCTTTCAACGCCCTGTGGGCATGCTCGGCGGGGGACAGCACGTCCTGGAGGACCTCACCGTCTCCACCTATGACTCCGCCTACCTGCACATGGAGCGCTACGGCGCCCGCTTCGGATTCCTGATCTGCGACGAGGTCCATCACCTCCCGTCCGAGGCCTACAGCCAGGCCGCCCTGATGAGCCTCGCCCCCATGAGGCTGGGTCTGACGGCGACGTTTGAGCGGCCGGATGACGCCCACCTGGACGTGGTGGATCTGCTGGGGCCCGTGGTCTACCGCCGGGGGATTCGGGAGCTCGCAGGGGAGGTGCTTGCCGACTACACCGTCGTCCATGTCGAGGTGGATCTGACCGACGACGAGGCCGACCACTATTTCGAGGCCAGGAAGACCTTTCGCAGCTTCGTGGCCCGGAAGCGGATTCGACTCGGGGGCCCGAATGGGTGGGGGCGATTCCTGCGGGCGGCGGCGATGAGCAAGGCCGGCCGCGCGGCACTCAAGGCGCACCGGGAGAGCCGGCGGGTCATCCACGAGGCCAGTGGGAAGCTCGATGCGCTGGAGACCATTCTGCAACGCCACCGGGACGGGCGGGTGCTCTTGTTCACCAATGACAACGCGACGGTCTACCGGATCAGCCGGGAATTCGGCGTGCCCTGCATCACTCATCGGACCGACGTCAAGGAGAGGCGGGCCATCCTCGAGGCCTTTGGCGAGGGACGCTGGCGGGTCATCGCCACCAGCCGTGTGCTGAACGAAGGGGTCGACCTGCCCGAGGCTGACGTGGGGGTCGTGTTGTCGGGGACCTCGACCGTCCGGGAGCATGTGCAACGGCTCGGCCGACTGTTGCGTCCGCGAGAGGGCAAGCAGGCGGTGCTCTATGAACTGGTGACCACGGGAACCTCGGAAGAGGCGACCTCTCGGCGGCGGCGGGAGCACGCGGCCTACGAGGAGGCCTGAACATGCTCACCGGGGACCTGGTTCGCGTTCGCGTCAAGGGCAAGGAGTTGCACCCCTCCTACGTCAAGGTGGGGGAGCCCCGCTACCAGGAGCGGGCCCAGGAACTCGTCCAGCTCTTCGGGACCGCGGTGTCCCAGGGGCACACCCAGGGCTGGCTGGCAGGCCAGGTCGAGGACCTGATCGGCGATGGGGTGGATCACAAGCTCACCCGGGGCCTGGCCAAGCTGCTCCTGGACCGTTCGGAATTCGCGGTCGAGTCACCGATTCCGCCGGCGGAGATCCGGGCTCGCCTGTTCGATATGACCGGTCGTGGCCCCAGTCGTGCCAAGGCCGCTGCAGGAGTGGATTCGTTGGCGACGGAACTCGGCCTGACCGCCGAGGCCGTTCGAGGCCTTCTCTACGCGGATCGCAAGGAGGAACAGCGCATCCTGAAGTGCGATGTGCCGGATGGGGACTGGTTGCTCCATCGCTACAACACGGGCCTGGTCCAGGCGGTCTTGCTCAAGGCGCTACACGTCGAGGTGGCTCTGGATGAACCGACGCCGGAACGGGCGCGGCAGCTCTTTCGACTCATCCAGTTCAACGGGCTCATGTACAAGGTCACGCCCACCGCCATGGGCTACCGGATCCACCTGGACGGCCCTGCATCGGTGCTTCGCCACAGCACCCGCTATGGCATGAGCCTGGCCACCTGGTTTCCGGGCCTGCTGCTCCAGGACGGTCCCTGGACCCTGGATGCCACGGTGCTCTGGGGAAAAAAGCGCAAGTTCAAGAAGAGCCTGTCGGTGGACTCGACCCGGGGACTGCGTTCCCATCACCGGGACACCGGGGCTTATGTCACGCGAACCGAGCAGTGGTTCCAGGAGCGTTTTGAGGCCCTGGACTGCGGCTGGACCCTGAGCCGTGAAGGTGCGCCGATAGACCTCGCAGGCCGGGGCGTCGTGGTGCCGAATTTCACCTTCCGCCACAAGGATCGCGTTGCCCACCTGGAGATCGTGGGTTTCTGGCGAAAGGACTGGCTACGGCGCCGTCTGGACCTGCTGCAGGCCCACGGGCCCGGAAACCTGGTGCTCGCGGTCAGCAGCAAGCTGGCGGTGACCAAGGAAGTCTGGAAGAACTTTCCCGGCCAGGTGGTCTCCTTCAAGGAAATCGTGCCCGCCAAGGATGTGCTGGCAGCAGTCGAGGCCTGCGCAGCTCGGCGGTGAAACCGGGGGCAAGTGCCCCGGGGTTGTCCCCGTGGGTCTGTGCGGTCCGGTATCCTCGGGTCATGAAGCGTTCTCTTGCCTTCCTGGCGCTCCTGCTGGTGGCCTGTGATCTCATCCCGGTGGAGGAGGAGTGCCCCGATGTCGACTGCATCGACAGCTTCACGGTCGTCTTTGATGGGGGCGGGCTGATGGAGGTCTGGACGGTCTGGCTCACCGATGAGACCGGCCGAGAGGAGTCCTTCAAGTGCCGGGGGATGGACGTCGTCAACCTGACCGATGAGACCCTGCTGGTCTGGTGCGAGCCCGAGGGATTCACCGTGGCGGGTTGGACCATGGCCTCGATGAACATGCTGATGACCGACAAGGGAGGCGAGTACGAGTGGGAGCAGGGACTCACCTGGGAAGCGGACTATGGGTACGGGGAGGACTGCCCCGCGGCCTGCGAGACCGCAGAGGTGTCCATCTACAAGGAAGCCCTGGAAGGGGATTCGGGCTGACAGGGACTCTTCGATTTGCGGTGATCCTGGCCGGTCTGGCCCTGTTGGGGGCGGAGCCCGGGGAAGCATGGGTGTCCGTTCCGCCCTCTGATCCGGAAATCCAGTGGCTCGGCCGTGTGGACCTCACCGAGCCGGCTTCCCCCCGCATGGCCTGGAGTGGTTCGGGATTCCTGTTGGAGTTTGAGGGCACGGGGGTGGTGGCGACCCTGGAGACCTTTTCCCAGGAGGGTGATGCAGGCACGGATCGCTACGCTGTTCGGGTAGACGGGGGCGCTGCGATTCAACTGGAGGCCGCCGCCGGTAAGCATGAACTGGTCCTGGCGGCAGGCCTGGCTCCGGGCCGCCACGTCCTGGCGTTGAACAAGACCACCGAGGCCATGGTCGGCACGGGGGTGCTCTACGCGCTCACGTTGGAACCCGGGGGCCGACTGCTCCATCCACATCCGGGCTCGGTCCGCCGTATCGAGGTCGTGGGCGACGCTGTGGCCTGTGGCTACGGCGTTCGCCTGGCCCAGCCGGAACCCCCTTCCGGGTTCACGCCGGCCCACCAGGACTACCTGATGGCCTGGCCCTCGCTGGTGGGGGAGGAGCTCGATGCCCAGGTCCAGACCCTCTGCTACAGCGGAAGAGGGGTGTTGCGAGGTCATGACGGGTCCGAGGAGGAACAGCTCCCGGTGCTCTGGAAGCGCTCCCTGCCCCACGAGGCGGAGGCTCAGTGGGACTTCTCGCGGTTCATCCCAGAGGTGGTCGTGCTCCAGATCGGGGCCCAGGACCTGGCGACCGGTCGACCTCCCCGGCGTCTCTACCGCGCGGTCCTGGAGCTCTGGATCCAGGAGATCCGAGCCCGGTACCCGGAGGCCTGGATCCTGTTGACGCCCAGTCCCACGGTGACAGAGCAATGGCCCAAGGGTGGGTGGGGCCCGGCATGGCTCCAGGACCGGGTCTCGGAACAGCAGCGCCTGGCGGAGTCTAGAGGTGACTCTCGGGTCCGCACCTTTGCCCTCAGCCCGGTCGAGGGCCCCTGGGGTGAGGACTACCAGCCTTCCGCCGCGTCCCAGGCGACCCTGGCACGGGAAGCCGTGGTGGTGATTCGAGACTTCACGGGCTGGTAGGCCCGCTGGGGCCCTCACAAGGGGTCGGCGCCAGGGCCGTCAGCGACAGGACTGGGTCTGGCTGACCGTCAGGCCACTGCAGCTTCCATCTTCCCTGACGGCGCCGTTGCAGACCTTGATCCAGTCGTCCTCAACCGCACATTCCGGCACACCCTCCGCCCAGCCCTCATCCCCTTCACAGGTACTGCCTTCGGAGTCGCTGGAGCAGGTTGCCTCGTCGGGGTACTCGGGTTCCTCGACCTCGTCGCAGTTCCAGTCGAAGCTCCCATCGCCCCGGTCGGCGAGGAAGAAGGAAGCCTGGTCTGGCTTGGCGGCACTGTTCAGGTCGTAGCAGTCCTCGCCGTCTTCGACATAGCCCGAGACAGGCAGGGAGCAGGCCTCCACCGAACTGTCGGGGTTTCCCCAGCCATCGCCGTCCAGGTCCTCGTAGTAGGTCTCGGTCGCCCCCTCATCGATGGCCGTGTCGCAGTCCTGGTCCAGGCTGTCGCACAACTCTTCAGCATCGGGGTGGACGGTTCCGTCGCTGTCGTCACAGTCCTCGTCGTTGAACGAGACCGTTGAATTCAACTCACAGGCAAGGGTGGGTGCCGCAGCGTCGCCATAGCCGTCCCCGTCGCTGTCCCCGTAGAAGAGGTCACCGTCGACGGGGTCCTCGTCGATGGACCCATCGCAGTCCTCGTCGGTCTCGTCACATCCCTCCGAGGCCCCGGGCTTGATGCCACCGTCGCTGTCGTTGCAGTCCCCCGGGACGGCCACGTAGCCGCTGGGCTCTTCACAAGCCTTGATGGACAGGTTCTCGTCGCCGTAGCCGTCGCTGTCCTGGTCCAGGTAGAAGATGCTCTGGACGTCTTCATCGGTGCTTCCGTCGCAGTCCTCGTCGATGTCGTTGCAGACCTCGGTGGCGCCCGGGTAGCGGCTGGCGTTGGTGTCGTCGCAGTCGCTCCGGTCGTCCACGTGTTCCGCGGGCGTGTCGCATTCGACCACAAAGGTCGACCCGTCGCCGTGCCCGTCACCATCTCCGTCGTAGAACCAGACGGTCGCGTCGATGGCCTCCTCGTCGACGGTCTCGTCACAGTCGTTGTCGGTGTTGTCGCAGACTTCGGGATTTCTGGGAAACCGCGCAGAGTGGTGGTCATCGCAGTCGTCATCGGAGGCCGCGTAGCCCTCGGGCATGTCACAGGCCCGGACCTGCTCGTCCGCCGAGCCGTGACCGTCTCCATCGCTGTCCACGAACCAGGTCTGGCCGTCCACGCCATCCTCGTCGATGGTCCCGTCACAGTCCTGGTCGACCTCGTCGCACACCTCCATGGCCCCGGGGTGAGCCTCTGAATTCTCGTCGTCACAATCCCCGCCGTACCTGGCATAGCCGTTGGGGGGCTCACAGCGGACCAGTTCATCCTCCTCGGTCCCGTAGCCGTCGCTGTCCGCATCGCGGTACCAGGTCTCATCCTTGATGTCCCCTTCGTCGACCAGCCCGTCACAGTCGTCGTCCAGGGTGTTGCAGAACTCCTGTGCCCCGGGGTGGATGCCGGGGTCAGTGTCGTCACAGTCGGTGTGGCTCTGGACGTAGCCCTCGATGTCACAGTTGTGGGTCCAGACCTGGGGGTCCCCATGGCCGTCGCCATCGCGGTCGGGGTGGAGTGTGCAGAGTGCGGTGTCGGTCGTGGAGGCACTGTCGTCCTCGGGAACCGGTGGCGTGCAACTGAGCAGTGCGTTGAAGAGAAGGAAAGCCATCATCGTTGCGCGGCATCATTGCATGGCTGGAAAGGGGGTGGGGTTCCGCCCCTTTCTTGACAGTTTACATTCCTGTTCCTGGCTACCCTGCCGGTCCTTCAGTGAGGTGCCGATGTTCGCGACTCTGGCATGGCTCGTGGCCTGCGATGTTTTTGGCACCCTGGTGGATGACACGGGCACGAGCGCCATCGTGGAGGACAGCGGTGGAGGCACAGAGGTAGGGGAGACGGGCGACTCTTCTGTCGAGGACACCGAGGACACCGAGGACACCGAGGACACCGAGGGCCCCGAGCCGGTCGACTGGTTCTTTGACGACGTGTTCGGGGTGCCGAACATCGATGACGACAACAACAATCGCTCCTCGGATTTTTCGGACAATGGCGGTGCCAGCGGGGTCAATGGCGAGGATGACCACGCCACCTTCACGATCTCCAAGGACATTGTCGATGGCCTGCCTGACGGGGAGTCGATTCGCATCACGCTGACCGGTCAGACCAACAAGGTTCGCATCTACCACAGTGGGTCCCAGGTCCTGGGCCAGAACAGCGACAGCACCTATGAGATCAGCCCCAACGGCAGGGTCGAACTCACGCTGGAGTTCGCCGAGATGCTGTCCCAGGGGACCCTGGAGCTCGAGCGGGTCAACAGCGCCGGCGTGACCCAGGACAGCGCCGAGGTCCTGTGGATGGCCAGCCCGCTGCTGATCAACCACCACCTCCAGGAGGCCGAGGAAGTCTGGGCGGTGGCCGTCAGCTACTTTGGCTCCGACAACAACGCGATGATGTCGGACTTCGAGAGCGAACTGGGTACCGGGTTCACCGCGGCCAATGGCCAGCAGTATGGCAATGACGTCTGGATCCAGGATGAATTCGAGTGGGGCAATCTGTATGGCACCGACACCCGCATCGGGGTGGTGTTGAACCTGATCCGGGACCGTGGCATCGATGACTACGCCGAGGATCACATGGTCGAGCCGGGTCGAATCAGCCTGATCTATGGCTCTGGCCGGGCGTCCATGCAGGACTACGGGGGAAACCTGGAGACCACGCCGCCCATCAGCGTGGGGGGCACCGACTACCCCCTTGGCCGGTTCTACTACGGCGATGACGGGAACATGCTCTCGCCCCACGACGACCTGGTCCAGGCGGTCGAGGACAACCTTCTCCAGGAGGCCTTCACCCAGACCATCAAGTGGCTCTGCGTGGGACATGTGGACGAGTACCACACCTTTGTTCCGGACAAGGCCAGCGCCAAGGGCTTCAAGCTCGTGGTGGCCGATGTGGACGAGGCCTATGCCCTCCTGGAGAGCATGAACCGCAACACGAACCTGCCCCAGTACCAGGTCAAGGGCTACCGGTCGGTCGGCGAAATCCTCGATGACAATGCGCTCCGTGCCTTGAACGAGGACCTGCGCGACGACTACATCGAGCCCAACATCAGCACCTTCAAGTCTGAGATGGGACTCACCGAGGCGGACATCATCCGGATCCCCGGGCTGTTCGAGGAGGTGAGGGGATGCGGAAAGACCACGGCCGCCTTCATGCCGGGGACGGTGAACCTGGCGGTGGCCAACTTCGAGGGCGAGGCCGTCAAGTTGATAGCCCCGGATCCATTTCTGCGTTCAAACGTCAACAACCAGACCGGCGATGCCCTCATCGATGCCTGGAACAGCGCCATGCCTGCGTCGGTGGAGACCCACTTCGTCGACGACTGGGACATCTACCACATGGCCCTGGGCGAGGTGCACTGTGGCACCAAGGTCCAACGAGCGCCCGGCGATGACTGGTGGGACACGTCCCTGGACATCCTGGAGGGGAACTGACATGACCACGCTTCTGCTCCTGGGTGCCCTGACCACCCCCGTACTCGCCGCGACCCCCGAAGCCAGGGTCGTTACCCCCCTCTCCGAGACGGACCTGACCATCGCCCTGGAGTCCGGGGAATGGCGGGTGCGCCAGGAGGCTCGAGGTTCGCAGTTCTGGCAGGACCAGCCGGCGCTGGCCCAGGACCTGTGGGCTGTTCAGCCCCAGGTGACGCGGGCCGGATTCCTGCGATTCTGGGGTGGGATCGTGGACGAGTCGGGTGCCGAGGTGATCCTGCTGGAACGGCTGGTCCATGGCGACGAGTCCGCTGGCGTGCGGCACGCCTTGATCGATGCGATCGCGCGCAGTGGCGTCGACCATGCCCAGGCCTTTGTCGAACTCATGCCCCTGGAGCCCGATGGCTGGGTTCGGGCTGCCTATGTGAACAGCCTTCGCAAGCAGGAGTTGAGCCTGGCTTCGGCGATGTTTCGCCAGGCCCTGGACGATCGGGATGCCTATGTGCGTGCCGAGGGCGCCCGGTCCATCGGTTGGCATCCCGAGGGGGACCAACTGTCGCCAGAGCTGATCGCGGCGCTGTCCGATACCGAGGCCTCAGTCCGCGAAGCGGCCGCCCGGTCCCTGGGCATTCACAAGGTCTCTTCGGCCTTTTCAGCAGTGGCGGGGCTCCTTTTCGATCCGGACGCCGAGGTCCGGCTCCAGGCGCTTCACGCGGTGGAACGAATCGACGCCAAGAGAGCCTCTGGCGTGGCCGCACCGCTGTTGGACGACGCCGATTCGCGCATTTCGCGGCTGGCTACTCGCGTGACGGGCCTCTGAATCGCTGGAGGCGAGAGGGGACTTTTGCCGGTTAGGTTGGCGCCTCGCCGCCACGGGGAAGAGAGATGTTCGCCTTGCTGCTGGTCACGGCCTGTCAGGACCAGGGCCTGACGTCCCACAATGAGAATCCAGAAGCCCTGATCACCACGCCAGATGATGGCGACAGCGTGACCGAAGGCGTTCCCTTCGAGTTGATCGGGGTGGTCTCGGACGTGGACGACAGTGTGGACACCCTCACGGTCACCTGGATGCTGGGTGCCGAGGAACTCTGTTCGGCTGTCGCGCCGGACATCACGGGCTTCACCCAGTGCGAGGCCACCCTGGACCGGGGGGAACACGAGGTCACGCTGTTGGTCCTGGACCCCACCGACGCCGCGGGCACGGACACGGTGGGGTTGACCGCCGAATCCAGTGACGCCCCCACGGTGACGATCACCTCGCCTGTGACCGGAAACACCTACTACAACGATCAGCCCGTGATCCTGGAGGCGACGGTCCTGGACGACCGGGATGCGCCGGACACCCTGGCGTTGGTCTGGACGGACGGAACCGAGGATCTGGGACTGAACCCCACCGCGGATGAGAGCGGTCTGACCACCTCGAGCCTGTACCTGGACTCGGGCAGCCACACCTTGACGTTGACCGCCACCGACAGCCTCTCCTTGACCGGTTCGGACACGGTCAGCGTGCTGATCGGGGGAGCAAATGTGGCGCCGGATTGCAGCATCATCGCACCCGCCTCGGATGAGACCTTCAACCAGGGTGAGACGGTCACTTTTGAGGGCATGGGGAGTGACGAGGATGTCGCTTCAGACCAACTCACGGCCACCTGGGAGAGCGACGTGGATGGCGCCCTGGGCTCTGGGGCCCTGGCGTCAGATGGGTCCACGGTCGCGGTCGCCTCGGCCCTGACCCAGGCCACCCACATCGTGACACTGGAGGTCAGCGACGAGGTGGGAGCCACCTGCACGGACCAGGTCGTGGTGACGGTGGGCACCCCACCGACCCTGGTGGTGTCCAGCCCCAGTGACGGGGATGTGGTCAATGACGGAGAACGGGTGAGCTTCAGCGCGACGGTGGAAGATGGCGAGGATCCGCCCCAGTT
Organism: uncultured Enterobacterales bacterium; assembly: GCA_964567625.1. Taxonomy (GTDB): domain Bacteria; phylum Myxococcota_A; class UBA796; order UBA796; family CAJQPC01; genus CAYFPX01. The sequence continues at coordinate 95,638 of CAZMNK010000002.1, forward strand.
GTTGTCGCTGTCCTGGAACAGCGATCTCGATGGGGAGTTCTCCACCCAGGGGGCGGATGCCAGTGGAGCGATTGCTTTCACCACCGGGGATCTGGGCGTGGGCTCCCACACCATCAGTGCACGGGCCACAGACACCGATGGTTTCTATGCCCAGGTGAACCTGGCCCTGCGGATCAACGCCTTGCCGGAGGCACCCACGGTCTCCCTGAGTCCGGATCCGGCCTACACCACCGATGAACTGGTGTTGAGTATCGATGTCGATGGGGCGGATCCGGATGGGGACCCGGTGGCCTACAGCTACAGTTGGGCCCGGAACGGGGTGGCCTCCAAGGCGAGCACATCCACCTCGCTGCCGGCATCAGCCACGTCCAAGGGCGAGACCTGGGCTGTCACTGTCACCCCGACGGATGGATACGGGGACGGTGCCTCAGGGTCGGCGTCGCTCACCATCTCCAACAGCCCACCTTCGGTGTCATCGGCCACGCTCAGCCCGGACCCTGCGGTCACCACCGATGACCTGACCTGTACGGCAGGGGCCACCAGTGACGAGGATGGGGACAGTGTCAACCTGGCCTACAGCTGGTCGATCGATGGTTCGACCACCACGGGGACCGGCACCCTGTCCGCGGCTGCCACCACTCGGGGACAGAGCATCTTCTGCATCGTGACCCCCAGCGATGGCAGCGATGCCGGCACCTCGTTGGACTCCAACACCGTGGTCATCGACAACAGCCCGCCGGTGATCTCAGGGGTCACGCTGACCCCGACCTCGGTGCGCACGGACGACGTGCTGACGGCCAATGTCTCCTGGTCTGATGACGACAGCGATGGAGTGACGCTGGCCTATGCCTGGGCCGTGGATGGGAGCACGGTGGCCGAGACCGGCAGCACCCTGGATGGGGCGAGCTGGTTCGACAAGGGAGAGGTCGTGGTGGTGACCGTGACCCCAGACGATGGCATCGACAGCGGAACGCCGGTTTCCTCCAGTGGCGTGACCGTCTTGAATTCCGGCCCCGCGGCCCCGGTGATCACCATCGAGCCCGCCGCGCCCTACAACGGCATCGATGACCTGCAGTGCATGCTGGACACCCCGAGCACGGACCCCGATGGGGACGCCATCACCTACAGCCTGGGCTGGGATGTCGACGGGGTGCCTTTTGCCTCGCCGTCGACCACGATCATGACCGACGACACGGTGGCGGGTAGTTTCACCTCCCCTGGTGAGGTCTGGACATGTACCTTGACCCCCTCGGATGCCTGGGACACGGGAAGCACCGCCACGGTCAGCGTGACCATCGGTTGCCTGGATGGCAGTGACGCGTCCTGTCCGGCCGCAGACTGCGCGACCATCCTGGCCGATGGGGGATCCATGGGTGACGGGACCTACTGGATCGACCCGGTTGGCGCCGGGGCCTACGAGGTCTGGTGCGACATGACCACCGACTCGGGGGGCTGGACCCTGGTGGCGGTGAGCAGCGACGATGGCCAGGACACCTGGACCTGGGACAACCGGCACTACTGGGACACGGACTCGGCGACCTTTGGAAACCTGTCGTCGACCCACGAGGACATGAAGTCCCTGGCCCTGAACGAGGTCTCGCTCTCCGATCTGCTCTTCGTGCACCACCCCAGTGGAGACTGGGCCAGCTACGGAGGGGTCTCGGACGGGGCCGCTGACCTGGGCACCCACATCGGCGGGGTGGCGGAGAGCGTCTGCTGGGACGAGTCGACCGACGGCATAGCGATGACTGCCGGAACAATCGCAGCCACGGGATCCCTGTGCACCACGGACCTGTTCTTCAACGCGGCGGATGCCGATGGGCAGTCCTCCTGCACGTGCACCAACTGTGCGGATGCCCATGGTCCTGTCTGGAGTGCCAAGGACAACGGAGGCTGTCCTTTTGACGACCCGGGCCGCCGTTCGGGCCTGGGCCCCTCGGCCAAGACCGGGACCACCGAGCATGACGGCGTGGGGTATGGCTGGGCCCTGGGTCTGAACACCGGGAGCACCGGGAACGGGGAAAACTACATCTGGGTTCTGGTGCGCTGATCCGGTATCGGATCTTGATTTCCAGGAAACCCGTCACATGTGAACTCGGGGCTCCATCGAACCTGACTTTGGTCCGATGGGACTACGCAGGAGCCCCGAGGAATCGATATGAAATCAATGCTCACCAGTTCAGAGGCCATTCTGGAGCGTCTGGAGCTGGCATCAGATGAAGGCTGGCCTGCCCAACTCAGGGTTTCGGATGGCACCGAGTTCGACGGCACGGTCTTGCTTTCCGAAGACCAGGAAGTGCTGGTGGTGTTCACCACAAAGAGGGTGACTCACCTGCATCCGGGAGCCCCGCTGCACGCCAGCGTGACCGGTCCCTCGGGTGACCTCTCCTTCTACTCAGCCGTGGTTCGGGTGATCCCGAGGGGAGAGCTTCACCTGGAGCTCCCCCAGATCGTGCGGGTGGTCGACAACCGGGTTCGCGGACGACGGGCTCTCGGCGATTCCGTGAATGTGTGCGTGGTCGTGCCCCTGGGAGAGGCTGTTGCCGTCTTCAAGGTCGTGGACCTGTCCGCAGGAGGGTTCTCCTTTCGCGTTCCGAGGCAGTTCTTCCAGGTGGACCCGAACGAGCGCCTCAAGCTTCGGCTGAAGATTCCGGGATGCCGATCCGTGCGGCTGAGGGTGATCGTGCGAAACCTGCGCCGCGACCCCCAGGCCGCTGGCTACCGATTGATCGGGGTGGAAGTCGAAATGGGCCCAGACGACCTTGTGGGTCACGTGACCGAGGCCCTCGACCGGTCAGGCCGGGCGGCCTGAACCGGGCGGTCTGAAGCAGTCGGGACTACTCGCTCTGGGCCATCAGGCCGAGATCAAGGTTCGGGAAGTCCTCGTACCAGCGGGCGACACTGCTCACCCAGCCACTGGAGCCACCACTGTAGTGGGGCTGGAGGACGGCGTAGTCGTCGTCATCGTAGACGATCTTGCCACCGACTTCCTCCCACTCGTAGAGGAAGGAGGTCGTCCAGTTGTAGCCGGTGAAATCGACACCGCCACTGCCATCGGGGTGGTTGATGGCGATGTAGCTGGTGAACATGGACTCGCTGTAGGTCTCCAGGGTCTCCTTGTTCCTGCCGTTCTCCAGGTACTCGGTCATGTCGCCAAATCCGAGACCGAAGCTCATGCCCTCGAACACGTAGTAGGGCAGACCATCCTGCCACTCAGCCGGGTCCAGGTTCTCGCAGATCTCCACGTGGTCGGCGTTGAGGCCCAGCTGGGTGAGAGTTCCCTCCCAGGAGGTCCAGAGATTCGTCTGGCTTCCGTGGGTTCCCCAGGGGTTCGCAGCGTTGGCGTCGCCCTCTTCGTAGGCCTGGAAGTCCCCAGGGCCCGAGTCAAACTGGTAGTACATCTCGCAGTAGTGACCGTCCGTGTCGTCTCCGGACAGTGAGAAGAACTCGTGGTCCGCCAGGATCACGTAGACCCAGGGATCGGTGGTTGTCTCGTCGCTGTAGGTCCACCCGGTCAGCTCACTGTTCTCGGCATCGAATCCACCGATGTACTCGAATCCGATCGCCACCGGCTCGAAATAGTCCGGGGTGGTGTCGGTGTCGGTGTCCGAGTCGGTGTCCGAGTCCGAGTCCGTGTCCGAGTCCGCATCGGTGTCGGTGTCGGCGTCTCCCCACCCGGTGTCCGAGGTGGTGGACTTGGTGGGTCCGCAACTGACCAGTGTGGTCAGGCTGAAGAGGATCACGAGGGGGATGGTCCGGGTCATTTTTCCTCCCTGAGGGTTGAACAGCGCCGAAGTGTCCCGCTGTGGGTCCGTTGTCAACGGAGAAGTTCGGATTTCCCGCGGTCTTGACCTCTCAGGGAGTCCATCCGGTCACACTCGTGCCGCTTTCGTAGACCCAGACCCTCTGGTCCACATCCCAGGGCCCTTCAAAGGTCACGACGCCGCTCGCGGGAAAGTTCACCGTGATGCGATCGATCGTCAACACCTCGCCCAGGCCGAAGTGCAGGTAGCTGGAGTCCTGGCAGCCCTGGCCGTTGCCCCCACTGACATGTCGGAGCCAGGCCTGGTCACCGGACTCGACGACCACGGAGGCCCCCAGGGCCTGGCGGTTCGAGATCCCATCGCCGACGGCCTTGACCGAGACCCAGTGCCCCTTTTCCGTGTCTTCAAGCACGTTCTGGTAGAGGCCCAGGCTCGTGCCCCAGTCCGTGTCTCCATCGTTGTCGTAGTCGCTGGCCGCGACGCCCCAACCATTGGTGACCGCTTCCAGACCTGCGGTGTAGACGTCCAGGGCAAAGGATCCGTCCCCCTGTCCCCAGTAGAAGTCCATCGGGCGGCCGTCGTAGACCGCGGTGATTCCGAGGTCCAGGTTTCCGTCGTTGTTGACGTCGCTCAGGACGGGCACCGAGTGGGTCTCGGAGAAACGCAGGCCTGAGGGGTTGTCGAAGGGGGTCTCCCAGTCCTCGGTCAGGTTGTCGAAGGTGCCGTCTCCGGCGTTCAACAACACCTGGGTCTTGTCGGAGAAGTCGAAGAACCGGGGATGGGCCAGGTTCGCGGCGACCAGGTCCAGGTCCAGGTCGTTGTCCAGGTCTCCCCAGACCGCTCCGATGGTGTGGCCGTAGGCTGTGAGGCTGTCGACCTCGCCGGCCACCCCGGCGTCCTTGGAGGCCTCGTCCACCAGCCCCTCGCCCTCGTTGAGGAAGAAGAGGTTCTGGTTGAGTCGGTAGTTGTTGACGAACAGATCCACGTCCCCGTCGCCGTCTGCATCGGCGGGTGCAGCGCCACGGGCAGCGAGACGAAGACCCGAGAAGCCATCCTGCCCGGAGCGATCGGTGAAGGTCCCGTCACCGTTGTTCAGGAAGACGTTGTCCGAGTAGTTCAACTCGTTTTCCCAGCAGATCATGTTTGCCAGGTACAGGTCGAGGAGACCGTCGCTGTCGATGTCCAGCCAGGCCGATGCCGCCGTGGGGGCGTGGACATTGCTGTCCGGGTTGTTGCAGTCGTTGGCGTCCTGGAGGTCGGTGATGCCCGAAGCTGTCGTGACGTCGGTGAAGGTGCCGTCGCAGTTGCTGTGCAGGAGGATGTCGGCCCGGGAGTAGCTGTCGGCCTGGGCAAAGTAGTCCAGGCAACCGTCGTTGTCGTAGTCGCCCCAGACGCCGCCATCCCCGGCAATGCCGGCCAGGCCCGCCGCAGAGGTGGCGTCCTCGAAGCTGCCGTCGCCGAGGTTCCGGAGAAGTCGCACGCCGTTGACCATTGCGTCATCCCAGCCATCCCCGTCGAAGTCGCCCCAACTGATGCGGCTGGACAGGGTGACCCCGTCCACCAACTCAAAGGTCGGGGGCCCGGGGTCGGTCTGCGTGTAGTTCACGTGCAGGCGGACCTTGTAGTCGTAGGGGATGGGGAAGGTGATGCCGTTGTAGTAGGTGCCTCCCTCGGTCTCATCGGGGGCATTCACGGCGCTGTGGCACTCGTCAAAGGAACCGCAACTTCCCTCGCCCAGGTAGGTCTGGTCCATGGCAAAGGACGGCGTGCCGCTGCCTTCTCGCTGGTGGGCCACGTAGACCAGTCCGGGCTGTTCCACGATGTGGGGCTCGTCGAGCACATAGGTGACCCACCCGTCCTCGTCGATCTCCGAGACGCAGATACTGCCCTGCCACAGGGCCTCTGCGGGCCAGAAATCGAATCCGTTGTACCCGAAGTCTCGCCAGAGTCCCGCAGTGAGCTCCGCTTCTGGCTCCTGGGGCAGGTTTGCCCACTGGACCGAGAAGGCGAGCACCTCGGCGGGGTGGGCCAGGTCGAATCGCACGGCCTCGTTCAGGCGCATGTCCTTGAGAGCAGTGCTCCCGTAGGCCCAGGATTCGTCCTCGATGGAGCCCGAGTCGCCATCGTCGTCCCAGGAGAGGGTCTCACTGCCCGCAGGCGTTTCGCCGGCACTGCTGCACGGCGGGATGGTGGTCCCCGTGTCGTCGAGACCCGAGGAGTCGCCGGAGTCCAGGGATGTCGTGTCGCCATTGCAGGCGAGCACTCCGGCGAGGAGAGTCCAGGCACCCATTGTGCTTCCTGTCAGTTCGGGTTCAGGCGTGTCCCGCACTTGGGACAGGTCGGTCGGTACTTGCTGAGCTGACCCTTCCACCCGCAGAGGCAGGTTCCGATCATGGTGAGGTCAGTCTTGCCACTTCCAGACAGGATTCCCCGAATGAGCTTCACCCCCACAAGGACTGCGACTGCTATCGCCGCGATCTGCCATGGAGGAAGGGGAAGAGAATCGAGCATGACGGCCCATAACAGGTCTCCTGGGTGGCTCAGTCCCCTTCGTTCAGGTCCAGGTTGACCCCCAATTCCGCGAGCCTTTCCTGGAGGAGTCCCAGGTTCTTCCGAGACACGAGGAACTGGGCGGGGGCCACCATGCGATCCAGCAGGGGGCCCGCCAGTCGGTCACGGGCCAGGGCCTGGGCAGCCTCCATCGGCACATGGACCACCAGGGCTGGCTCCAGTGTGCAGTCCGGGAGGCCCTGGGCCGCGAGCACGGCGACCTCCATCTCGCCGGGAAGGTCGTCCTCGATGTGGAATTTCCGGAGGGTTTCCAGGGTCTGCTCGGGGTTGTCCAGGCGTTGAGGGTCCAGACGGTAGGCGTGGTATTCGGGGGTGGTGTCCTTGGTTTGAGCCACCCGGTTCAGCACTGCGCGGACGGTGAGTGCGTCCTCGCCCACGGGCACCCGGATCTCACCCTCCACCATCGTGAAGGTTGCGGAGGGAGGCTCCCGGTCGCCATAGTCGATGACCCGAGCGCCAGAGGGCACTTCGGAGACGCGGGCCAGTTCCCCTTGTCGTTCCACCAGGTTGACGCCGGTGAACAGCGTCACCCGGGCCACGTTGCGCATCCAGCCGGTGAGGGTCTGGGTGACAGTGTCTGGCAGGCCTGTCCGGGACAGGCCCCGCAAGAAGTCCAGGCAATCGTTGTGCCCGGCGGAGAGATCGGCGCCAATGCCGTTCCGGGTGAGCTTGTGACGGTGGACCCTGTCGCCCTCCTGGTAGGGCGCGAGGCGGCAGAGACGCCCGTAGTCTTGTAGGCGGAGCTCGCCTGGTGCCACCAGGATGTCCAGGTCGGGGGTCAGGGTGAATCCGGTGCCCAGGCGTTGTTCGGCCTGGGCACAGCGCACAAAAGAGGGGCCCTTGCTGTCCATCTGGGCGTCCCAGACCCGGGTCCGGACCATCACCTCGGAGACTCGGCGCAGCGCGGTGGCCTCGATCTTCTCCCAGTTCTCCTCGTCATAAGGCTGGGACAATGCGCTGGCATACCGGTCCTCCACAGGACTGTGCAGCACCTGGCGGCAGTGGGTTCGAAGGGCGTGGAGCAACTCGCTCATCTTCAGCCACTCGTTGTGCACCAACCGCAGCAGGACCCGGCCTGCAGGAATGTCCTCGGGCTCCAGCACGGAAATGGGATCGGCCAGTGCTCGCGGCGTGGCCTCGGGAAAGCCCAGGAGTTGTCCCTGTGCCGGGCGCACCAGGCCAGTGGCCCTGGCATAGCGTCCAGCGAGCTCCCACCGCGCCCGATCTTCCCCCAGCCCACGGACCAGCCGCTCGGCTGTGTCCTTGCGCATTCGACCTTCCTTGGTGAGTTGAGGAGGGTCTCTTTCCAGCCGGGCCGTGTAGACGATGGCGTCCCACTGAGCGTCCGATGGTGGAAGTCCTGGCAGGATCTCCTGTTCTGGGGGATTGAGTACCTCCTCCAGGGGGCGTCGCCGGCGAAGAGCGGGGGTCAGCCGACAGGAGGCTGCGTAGTAGCGAGGGTCCAGGGTGGCCCCGCGGCTCGGCTGTACCTGGGGCAACAGGAAACCCTGGAGCCACAAGTCCTCTCCCACCGCGTCGATGGACTCTCGAAAACGCAGGTCTATGGGCTCTCCCGCCCCACAGGCCAACAGCAAGGTGTCCAGCAGATCCCGGACCCCTGACGGCAGGTCCTTGGCTCGCTTCCGGACAGAAGGCTCGTTTGCGGCCTCTTCCGGGGAAACGGGCATGCGCTGCTGGAAGTCCGGGTCATAGGCGGAGATCAGAGTCGGTATGCCCGAGATCATGGTTCAGGCTCCGGACTTCAGAGCCTGGAGGTCCGCGCGGGCGTAGCAGTCAATCTCGCCGTCGCCGAGCACGTCCAGGCCCACAAAGGTGTACCCATCGATGCGCTTTCTCTCCAGGTCTGGATCATCGTGAATTGTGCCACCGAGGCTGACGATCATAGCCCCGTGATCCGTGTCTTGGCGGATGCCGCCAAAAACGATCCGGCCATCGGCGTCGACCTGGCCATAGAACCGGGTCCCCTGGTCGTCGATGTCGAGGTAGAGCTGATCGGGCAGTCTGCCCTCGACCTCCAGGCTGGTGGAGAGCCAGGTCTCCGTGGCGGCGCTGAAGCTGCTCAGTCCGCAGTTGTCCTCCCAGCGATCGGTCCCGACCATCATCGTCCAGCGCCCAAGGACGTTGGGGGTGTTCGAGTCCCGCTCCTCATCGGCGGTACCGCACTCGGTGGGGCCGGACTTGCGGGCCTCGAAGTCCGCCCGGACCTCGCAGTCCTGCACCCCGTCCTGGTCCTGGTCGATGCCCAGGAAACCAAACCCCTCGATGACCTCGATGTCCCGGTAGGCATCGCTGTAGGGTTGGCCTCCAAAGGACACGGTCACCGCGCCCAGGTCCTTGTCGATTCGGGTCCCGGTGAACACCACGCCGCCCCCGGGCTCCTGCAGACCGCCGTAGGCCTCGTCATCCAGCGTGGCGTGGAAGCGATCGGGCACCTGGCCCTCGATGGTGAAGGTGCCGTCCAGCCAGCTCTCGCTGCCCTGACCGAAATCCGCGATGTCGCAATCGTCCCACCAGGTGTCGTCGCCGAAGGCCATCCTCCATTCACCGTGCAGGCTTGGCAGGTCGCCGGTGTCGCCTCCCCCGCCATCCAGGTCACCACAGGCGTCGTCGATGCCGCCAGAGTCCTTTCCATTTCCGCTGCAGGCCAGGGCAAGCAGCCACAGGAGCTTCATAAGTGCCTCTTTTCCGGAGGGCGAATGGTGAACACCACCCGACGGTTCATGGCGCGGCCCTCGGAGGTGGCGTTGTCCACCAGTGGTTCATAGTGCGCTCGCCCGGCGACGGTAAAGCGCGAAGGGGACAGGTTGTACTTCTTGGAGAGGTGGGTGGCCACCGCTGCGGCCCGGGCGGAGCTCAACTCCCAGTTCGTGGGGTAGATTCTTGCCAGTCGTCCGGCAATCGGCGTGTCGTCGGTGTGGCCCTCTACATGGACCCGGTATTCCGGGTGGAGGACCAGGGCTGTCGCCAGCAGGTCCAGGTATTTCTCGGCCTCTTCCCGGATCCGGACCGAGCCTGGAGCGAAGAGTTCCTTGCCCGGCAGAGTCAACTGCGTGGCTTGTCCCTTTCGAGTGACCTCGATGCCCATGTAGGAGAAGACCTGGTGGAGCTCCATGTAGAGTTTGTCCGGGGGCGCATCGGGATCCGTGCAGTCCCCTGCGGCGGTCTCCAGCGATCGGACTTGTTGCTGCAGGGCGATGACCTCCCGATCCAGCTTGTTGACCAGTGCATGGTCCGCCTTCATGGGGATGCACCCCGGCAGGGGACCCAGGGCGAGCCACAGGAAAACCACTGACCAAGGATAGCCCTGTCGGGCTCGCCTGGCTCTCGGAGCCCGGCCACAAGGCCGGGACGATCGAGGGATGGACCGGGTCACCGGGGATTCGTACCGCCGTTCAGTCTTTCCCATCGTAACGGATGGTCGAAACCCGAAGGGCCCCTCGAAATACCTGGGGCTTGAAAATGGAAGTGCCCAGCAACATGCGGATGCAGTCCTGCAGGCCCTCTGTGATCGACGGGTGGGGGTGAAGCAGCTCGGCCAGTTCTTTCACGGAGCGCTGCTGACGAACCATCAGGGCCACGGAATCGATGCTGGTGGAGGCGTGTGCCCCAAGGGCCCGCATACCCAGGATCTTCATCTCCTCACAGTCGCTCACCAGGAGCTTGATGAAGCCACCCGTGGCCCGCATTGCGATCGCTCGTGCGACGAGTTCGTAGCCATAGACGGCCACGCGGTAGGGAATGCCCAGTTCCTGGGCCTTCTGCTCGTTCAGTCCCACTCCGGCGACCTCGGGGTCCAGGAACATGATCCAGGAGACGTTTTCGTAGGTCAGTGGCTCGGGGCTCCCGCAGATGTGCTCCACGGCGTGTCGGCCTTCGATTTCGCCCACCGAGACCAGCGCCAGATCGTGGGTCACGTCACCGGCGGCGTAGATGTGAGGCACCGCAGTGCGGGTGTCTTTGTCCTCCAGATGTCCCCGGTCGGTGACCGAGAGCCCGGCCTTCTCAAGCGCCAGGCCTGTGGTGTTGGGAACCCGTCCGACCGAGATGAGTGCCCGCTCCACCTGGAGGGTCTCCACCCCGCCATGGCGGTGCTTGATCGTGTAGTGCACCTGGCCCCCCAACACCTTCATCTCGAGCAGTTGGGCCTGGTGGTGAATGGTGACCCCTCTGGCCTCGAGGTTTGCCGCACACACCTGGGCCACGTCGTCGTCCTCAAAGGGCAGGATCCGTTCAGCACGGTCGATCAGGTAGACTTTTGTCTGGCCGAAATTGGCAAAGATGGTGGCGAATTCGCAGCCCACGACACCGGCCCCCAGGATGACCAGGGAGCGGGGAAACCGGTCCAGCTGCATCAATTGTTCCGAGGTGACGATGTGCTTTCCATCGACCGGGATTCCAGGGAGTTCCCGTGGGCGGCTGCCGGTGGCGAGCACGATGTGATCCGCTGTGACCTGGTGCTTGTCGCCGGGTTCCACGCCAGTCACCAGGAGGGTGTGTGGGTCCAGGAAGCGAGCCGCGCCTCGGACCAGGGTGACCGAGCCCTGGTGGCCCGGCAGGGGCTGGCTCAGGGCCTCCAGTTGTCGCTCCAGTTGGCGGGTGCGCTCGGTGATGGCATTTTCCACGGCGTGGACGACCTGGCCGTAGTCGACCACCACCTCTGCAGCCACGAACCCCCGGTCCCGCTGAAGGGCCCGTCGATAGTCCCGTGACAGCTCCCAGAAGGTCTTGCTGGACAGGGCGCCGTTGTGCACACCGGCGCCCCCCAGGGGGCCCTTCTCGATGATGGCGACGCGCAGGCCATGGTCCCAGCCGCGCATGGCGGCGGCGTAGCCAGCAGGGCCTGCTCCGATCACGGCGAGGTCATATCGGGACACGGCGTGAGCTTGGAGGAAATCCACACCTCCGTCAATCCAGGGAGAAGTCAGGCAGCCAGCACGCGGCCGATCATTGCCTTCACTGGGTTGTGGCGCTTGACGATGATGACCGTGCGATCCGCATTGCGGGCCACGGTCTCCGGAACTGTCCCCATGAGCAACTGCCGGTAGCTTGCGGGCCCGGCGGCCCCGATCACGATGGCGTCATGGGTCTGGGCCTCACCCAGGATGGCCGTGACCACGTCGTCAGAGCGCAGGATCTTCTGGTCGACGTTCTCCACCTTGGCCAGTCGTTCTGACGCCTCCTCCAGGGTCTGTTGGGCCTGGTCCTGGATGTCTTCGCTGGGATTGGCCTCGATCACCTTGCAGACGGTGATCGCGCCATCCAGTGTCCGGGCCAGGCTGGCGGTGTAGGCCTCGGCGCGCTTGGCGTGCTCACCACCAGCGGTTGGCAGCAGGAAGCGCCGAATCGGCTGGTCTCCGACCCGCTTCATGACGAGGATGTCCGCCTTGGCGTGGGTCACGATGGTGTCGGTGATCTCGCCCAGGATGCGACGTGCGGTCGAGGTGTAGCCCTTCCAGCCCAGGACGATCAAGTTGCAGCTGCGGCTGTGGGCGGTCTCCAGGATGGCCTTGGCCACGTTGTGACCCACGACCACCAGCGAGGTGAGAGGCACCCCCATTTCCGCGGCCCGACTCCGGGCCTGTTCGAGGAGCTGGGCCTCGCCCCGGATGACCTCCTCCTGGAGGGTCGGAATGGTCTGCTCCGGCACGGTGACCACCCGCAGAGCGATGACCTCGCCGTCCCGTTCCTTGGCCACGCAGGCGGCCAGGTCGATGAAGGAGTTGATGTTCGCCGGGTTGGCGATGGGGACGAGGATCCGAAAGCGGCTGGAGGCGGAATCCGCCCGCTCGTGGGCGACCCAGCTCGGCGCCCCGGCCATGCGTTGTTCTTCGCTGCGGATTCCCGTCCACAACAGGAAGCAGATCACCCCGCATGCCAACGCCGCCAGGGCCAGCAGGAAGGGCAGCAGGTGGTGGGCGATCTGGCTGAGCAGGTACAGGTTCGCCGCGATTCCCAGTCCAGGCAACAGCGGGACCAGGGGAACCCGGAAAGGGCGCTCCATGTCGGGATGGGTCCGCCTGTGCACGATCAGGGCCGCGTTGACCAGGATCAGGGCCAACAGCAGCACCGTGTCCGCGAAATGGGCCAGGTCCTCCAGTGGCAGGCTGACGGCGAACAGCCCGATGGTGAGCCCCACCACCACGAGAGCCGCCACCGGTGTCCGGGTCCTGGGGTGCACCCGGCCCAACATCGTGGGGAGGTGTCCCAGGTGGGCCATGGCCATGGTCACCCGGCTCCCGGCCATGATCGAGGCATTCGAGGCCGAGATCATCGAGAACAGGGCACCGACGACAATGACCGTGCCGCCGATCGGTCCCAGGAAGAGCCTGGCCGCTGAACCCATGGCGGCCTCGTTGTATTCGGTCAGTCCGGCAGCCAGGATCACCATCACCACGGCGGTGTAGAGCACGGTCACGATGCCCATGGACCAGAAGATGGCCTTGGGGATGTTCTTGACCGGGTCCCGGACTTCGCCTGCAGAAGCGGCGATGGCTGAAAACCCGAAGAACGTGATGAAGACCATCGCCGAGGTCGAGGTGATCGCGGCCAGGTCCGTGTGGAAGCGATCGACCAGGAGGGGAACCGACACGTTCGGGAACCCCCCCACCACGAACCAGATCAGCAGAACCACCTTGCCGATGGTCACGGCGATCTGGAAGCTCCCGCTCTCCTTGGTGCCTTTGGTGTTGAGCAGGGTGAGAAACAACAGGGAGACCAGGCCAGCGCCCTGTCTCCAGGGGCTGTGCCAGACGAACTCCTGGAAATAGACCGACAGGCTGGAGATGTAGAAGCCGCAGGAGGCCGTGTACCCCAGGAAGAGACACCAGCCGACGAACCAGGCCGCGAGTGCGGGAAAGGTGCGTCGGGCGTACAGGTAGCCCTCGCCGGACCGGGGGTAGATCGCGGCGAATTCGCAGTAGGTGAGCGCGGTAAACAGTGCCACCAGCGCTGCGATCAGGAAGGACAGGATCGCAGCGGAGCCCACGTTGCGGACAGCCAGGCCGGACAGGGTGAAGATCCCTGCAGCGATCATGGTGCCGACGCCGATGGCCAGGGCGCTCGGCAGGCCCAGGTCTCGGCTCAGTTCCGCTTCGATGTGGGTGTCGATCTGGCCGTGTTCCGCCATCGTTGCCCGTGGACCCAACGGGGGCTTCGTAATGCGCCGAGCCGCACTCCGCGATCTGCATTGCAGGTGTCCGACACTCGCCTAGAGGCGTGCGGCGGTTCAGCGGGGGGATTCCACCCTGTTGCCGGTCAGAGGAAGGGGTCCAGGGTGCGGCGGAAGTCCTCGGACCAGGGCACAGGTCTGCGATGGACCGGGTCCACTCGGACGATGGTGCGGGTCCCTGTCGCGTGGTCCAGGTCCTCGTCCAGGGGCATCACCCGAAAGGAGAAGGTCAGAGAGGTGCGACCCAGGCTCTTCACCTCCAGGCGGACCCGGACGTCGCCCACCCCGATGACCGGTCGCAGGTACTCGACGGTGTTGGCCCGGACCAGGTGGAACTGGTCGGGGTTCTGTTGGGCATCCAGGGTGCCTCCCCAGCCAAGTCGTTTCCAGAATTCGCCGATGGTGCGCTCAAACAGCAGCAGGTACCGCGCGTTGTGCAGAATCTGGAAGGGATCCAGGTCGTCGAAATAGACGCCGTGAATCGACTCGTGAAAGCGGGGCATGGGTCTGGCTAACCGTCTTCCTGGACGACCAGGCGCCAGCAGGTACCGGGGCCTCTGGGCTCCCACCACCTGCATTCTGGGGGAGGACTGGCCCTAGGGGAGGTCGTCGACCAGGTCGTCGTAGGTCTCCGGTCTCCGGTCCCGGTAGAACTGCCACACCTTGCGGACCTCCCGGATCTCGTCCAGGTCGCAGTCGGCGTGGACGAGCTCGTCCTCGGTCTCGGAGGCCACGGACAGCATCTCACCGCGTGGGTTGCAGATGTAGCTGGTGCCGTAGAAGCGGCCGATTCCCCAGGGGGCCTCGGTACCGACCCGGTTGCTGGCGGCCATGAAGTAGCCGTTTGCCACAGCGTGAGCGGGCTGTTCAAGCTTCCAGAGGTACTGGCTCAGGCCTGCCACCGTTGCCGAGGGGTTGAACACCACTTCAGCACCGTTGAGACCCAGGGCCCGGGCCCCTTCGGGGAAGTGACGGTCGTAGCAGATGTAGAGGCCGACCTTGCAGTAGCGGGTCTGGAAGACCGGGTAGCCCAGGTTGCCGGGCTTGAAGAAGTACTTCTCCCAGAATCCGCTGGTCTGGGGGATGTGATTCTTGCGGTACATGCCCAGGGTGGAACCATCCGCGTCGAGCATCACGGCGGTGTTGTAGTACACGCCTGGAATGGCTTCTTCGTAGATGGGCACGACCATGGCCATGTCGTACTTCCGACAGTAGGGCCGCAGGCGCTCCACGGTCGGGCCGTCAGCGGGCTCGGCTGCCTCGTACCAGCGCTTGTCCTGGCTGGGGCAGAAGTACGGACCGTTGAAGATCTCCTGGAGACCGAGGACCTGGACCCCGGCCTCGCCCGCCTTCTCGATGTAGGGCAGGTGCTTCTGGAACATCGCCTCCTGGATGTCTGCGACGGGGACGGACTCGTCGTTGATCGGGTTGGAGGTCTGGATCAGACCAATGCGGACGTTGCGGGCCATGTCGGACTCCGGATCAGTAGAAGTTGCCGGTGCGTTTCGCGCCGCCGTGGTTGATGTAGACGGTCTTGGACTCGGCATAGAACCGCCAGGCCTCCGGGCCCATCTCGCGGGGCCCGACGCCGGTGGCCTTGATGCCGCCAAAGGGAAGGTGACCCTCGCCACCCGGGGTGGGGGAGTTCACCTGGGTCATTCCGGTGTCGAGTCGGTTGATGAGCTCGAAGGCGGTCCCGATGTTCGACGTGTAGACCGCGCTGGTCAGGCCGTACTTGACGCCGTTGGCGGCGCGGATGGCGTCCTCTGTGTCCGAGAAACGGATGACGCTCAGAACGGGTCCGAAGATCTCCTCGGTGGCGATGCGGCAGTCCGGGGACACGTTGTCGAAGACGGTGGGCCTGGGAAAGTACCCGTCGCCCAGGGAACCACTGGTGTCCCGTCCTCCACCCAGGACCTTCTGGGCCTCTTCTTCTCCGATGGCCATGTACTTGAGGACCTGGTCCAGCTGGCGCTGGGAGACCGAGGGCCCCATGGTCGTGGCGCTGTCCAGGGGGTGCCCGGGAACCACCGCCCGGCCCAGCTCTGTGACGGCCTTTACGTAGGCATCCGCCACGGACTCGTGAACGATGGCCCGGCTGGTGGCGGTACAACGCTGGCCGGTGGAACCAAAGGCGCCAAATGCCGTGGCGATGGCGGCCTTTTCCACGTCGGCGTCGTCAAAGATCAGGATCGGGTTCTTGCCGCCCAACTCGCACTGAATCGGCTTGTGGAGCTCACCGCAGCGGGCCTCGATCAGGCGCCCGACCTCGGTGGAGCCGGTGAAGCTGATGGCATGGACGTCGGGGTGGTCGATCAGCGCCTTGGCGGGATCGGCGTCCCCGTGGACCACGTTGACCACACCCTCGGGGATTCCGACCTCGCGAATCGCCTCGGCGATCAGGTGGGCGGTCCAGGGGGTCTCGGGGGCAGGCTTCAGCACGACCGTGTTGCCGGCGATGATCGCTGGCGCGATCTTCCACAGGGGGATGCAGACCGGGAAATTCCAGGGGGTGATCAGGCCGACCACGCCGTGGGGGCGCCAGATCGTGAAGGCAAAAGTCCCCGGGATTTCGCTGGGAGCGGTGATGCCGGTCATTCGCCGGGCATCTCCGGCAGCGAATTGCAGGTACTTCAGGGTCTTGAGGACCTCGCCTCGGCCTTCGCCGAAGATCTTGCCTTCCTCCAGGCTCAGGGCCCGGCCCCAGTCGTCGGCCCGGTCCTCGATCAGTCGGGCGAGTTTCGCCACCCAGTCGCCCCGGACGGGCGCCGGGGTGTCTCGCCAGGCGGGAAAGGCTGCTTTTGCAGCGGCCACCGCGGCCTCGACGTCGCTGTGGCCGGACCAGGGCGCCTGGCCCAGGAGCTCTCCGTCGGCAGGACAACGATTGTCGGCCGCCTCGCCAGAGTGTGCTGGGATGAACTGGCCACCCACAAAATTCTGGTAGCGGATGGGGTTGGCGACGTGGCCCATTTGGAGTCCCCGGGGCTGGACCCCGGGTTCATAACATCGGGACGCGTCAGGGGGGTGAAAGCCCGGCGCCAGGAGGGAATCCCTCGAAAGTCGGAACTGCTTCGGGAGTCACCTCGGCGGGCCTAGTCGCCTGCCAGGCGTCCCACCTCTTCCTGGAAACTGCCCTTGCCCCAGTCGGTGTCGCGGTCGATGGAGGTGGCCTCTTTGGCGGCCTTTTCTGCGGCCTTTCGGGCTTTCTTCTCGGCCTGGAGCTCCACCAGGTGGTGGTGGGTCGTGAAGTACTGCAGGCTGTGTCCGACCGCGTCTGCGACGCTGTCAAAGCCGTGCTTCTCCAGGTGTGCCTCCAGGCCTTCCTTCAACTCGGTGACCATCTCGAATCCCTGGAGCATCGGGCCGGTGCAGGACTGCACTGTGCTGGCGCCCACCAGGATGTGTTCGAAGGCATCCACGCTGGTGGTCACTCCCCCGATACCGGAGATGTCGAAGCCCGGCATGGCCATGGCCATCTCGGAGATGAAGCGCAGGGCGATGGGCTTGACCGCCAGGTAGCTGTAGCCGCCGGGGGTGCTGTGGCCCTCGACCGTGGGCATCGGCTTGAGGGTTCGCATGTTGATGCCGATGCAGCCCAGGATCGTGTTGATCGCGGAGACGCCCTGGGCTCCTCCGTTCCTGGCGGCAGCTGCGGGAACTCGGATGTCGGTGATGTTGGGGGTCATCTTGGCCCACACGGGCACATCGACGGCATCGACGACCCAGCGGGTCACGGTCTGCACCCGCTCAGGGTCCTGGCCCATGGCCGCGCCCATCCCGCTCTCCGGGTGACCGTGAGGGCAGGAGAAGTTCATCTCCACGGCGTCACAGCCGGCTGCGACCACCCGGCTGGCGACCTCCTGCCAACGGCCCTTGTCGTAGCTCTCCATGATCGAGCCGATCAGGATCTTGTGGGGCCACTCGTCCTTGACCCGCTTGAAATCGTCCTCCCACTCCTCCAGGGTCCGGTCGCTGATCAGTTCGATGTTTTCGAAACCGATGACACCGCCACTGGGGGCCTTGAGCTTGCCGTAGCGGGGCTGAACGTTGACCACCGGCGTGCTGGTCAGGGCGACGGTCTTTGCGACGGAACCTCCCCAGCCGGCGGCAAAGGACTTGGAGATGATCCTTGCGTTGGTGGATGGGGGCCCGCTTCCGATAATGAAGG
This sequence comes from uncultured Enterobacterales bacterium, assembly GCA_964567625.1. GTDB lineage: Bacteria > Myxococcota_A > UBA796 > UBA796 > CAJQPC01 > CAYFPX01. Next base: position 113,330 of record CAZMNK010000002.1, read on the forward strand.
GGTTGTCGAATTCCAGGCCACAGACGGTGGTGGCGAGCTTGTTGGGCACGAGGGGGCCTCGCAGCAGGAGAAGGCCTCGATCTTAGCACCTAGCCCCACCTCTCAGTGCAGGGGCAGGGGCTCCAACGAACTCGATGGTGGGAGTTCCTGGGGATCTCCCGGAGTGATAGTCTCGCCCACCTTCCCCTGCGCATCCTGTACCGACCCCCGGGTTTTTCCGGTGCCGGTCTGCGCCCCAGAGCGGAGCTGAACATGGCTGAGCCGACCACCAAGAACCACGATCTGA